>NZ_JAJKHN010000096.1:0-23699 GCF_020982715.1 Bacteroides sp. 1_1_30 | reverse complement strand
TAGCCATGGTCTCGTGGGCTCGGAGATGTGTATAAGAGACAGAGCCAATAGTAACAGACTGGAAGTAACTACCAAAGAAAAAAGATACCATCAATATATTACCAATATTTCACACTCCATTTTAACAATTAGAATTCATCCACAAATCACACACTCTAAATCATCAGCACCCATATACAGCAGAATATATAACAATAAAATATTTTATACAACTTTTATTTGTGATTAGTCATAGAAAACATGTATATTAGCAGTAAGCCTAACATTTACACAAATAAATCAATTGATTTATTATTACTTTTTAGTACCTTTACTTCATAAATACAATTTCCTATCCATAAGAAGGAAAGACATTTATATTAGTTGATTATTTGTATATGATAAAACACAAGCAAACAGCTATTGAGATATGTTCCGATAGCACTCTATTTAAACCCAGACCGCCCCCTCTTCAAATATTCACATATTAGACTGATTCATCATGCCTGAAAACAAAAAGAATAAATCAAATTAATCATCGTTACTTGGAGGGAAAGCCTTCCTTATCATAAAATTTAAAACATTAATCAAGATTAAAAACCTCCTGTGACACTTCTATTATCCCGATTATCCTATATGGCTCTCCTATTGATATGAACCAAGACTATAAAAGAAATGCTTCTTTAGCCGATACATTCTTGTATATGCCATTCAATATCGAAAACTTAAAAATCGAGATATCTGTTCTTATCAAAAACTACCGCTTTCTTAGAAAGTCATTCTTACAGAAAATATTCGGAGAAAAGTTTCTGGAAACAGATATCGAAGAAATGCCGGAAGAGGATAACTACCAACTCATCAACAAGGTAAAGAAATTCATATTGGACAACTTGGATAACGAATCACTAAAGATAAGCCATATTGCCAGTGAAACGGGCATGAGCCGGACTAAGTTTTTCATTAAATGGAAATTCCTGACAGGGGAAGCTCCCATAGAATTCATGACCAGGATTCGTATGGAAAAAGCACGCGAACTATTGGAAAGCGGAAAATATCGCATACAGGAGATACCTGAAATGGTCGGACTAAAAGATGTAAAGAACTTCCGCAATAAATACAAGAAACACTTCGGCATAGCGCCAAGTGAAACATTAAGAAATATTTAAAAGCGGGAAAATTCAATATTACTATTGTCTTAATAAAAAAGAGATGTATTTAATGGAAAAATGGTATATCTCTTTTGCAAGTATACCGACGAGCAAAACATAATTGCCAACAAATCACAACTCAATCATACCATTCATCGCATCATTAATACCAAATAGAAACATCCCAACATTCAAAACTGACAACAGTATCTACTTATTAAAACTTATCATTATTTTTACTTCGTAGAAATATACCAATCATTCCTTCTTATAAAAAAACCTAACCTCCATTATCTTTCCAGTTTATATATTATGAGGAAATACAGAATGGTATTAAATGAGACATTCCTCAATAATACCCAATATACAATACGCTCCCCTACACATCTACAGGAGACAAAATAATATTCAACCAATAAAACTAATTAATTATTGTTACTTAGAGGATATTCACCGTTTCTTCCCCCCCAAAAAAAATGATGTTAAATATTAGGATAGTGAATTTCCTCTTTTTTCTGAAATGAAAGAAATGGGTCTATTTCATCTGAGTGACGTCACTAAAAAATATAATATGAAATACTTATTACAAACGTCACCCCTCGTTTACAGTGCCATAGCAATACTCATTCTTTATCAATTAAACTTTACCTCAATACTCCTAGCAGGAGGTATTTCTATTTATTGGATTATAACACATATCATTACGATACAGAAAGAAAGAAATCTTCTAAAAGAAGGGAGTCAATATTTTATAGACTCTTTCGAGAGCATTCGTGCTCCGCTTACATTAGTTCATACTCCATTGAAAATAGCATATAATGACGTTTCCCCCGAAAATATCAGAAAAGAGCTATCACTAGCTATCCAAAACATAGATTGCCTCAACATACATTTAACCAGATTGATTGATTTAAAGCAATTGTTTGCAAACACTGAAAAGCTGAATTCCTCGGAATATGAACTGGGAGCATTTATCAAAAACAGAATTACTTCTTTAAAAACACATGCTGCCAACAATTTGGTAGGGCTGAACATTAAAACAGACTTTAATTATGCCAGCGTCTGGTTCGACCAAAGCAAAATATCTCCGGTGATCGACAAATTTATAAAATATGCCATAGACCATACCGAACAAAAAAAAACTATTACCCTGCTAATCACCTCTAATCCTGAATACTGGCAAATAAAAATAACTGATTTCGAAAATAAGAAAATACTTCAATGTTATAAATGTAAAAATTGGCAACTATTCAAACGAAAAGAAGAACTCGAATACAATTTTGCAAAAAATATATTCTGCAAAAGGTTGATAAAGATGTGCAATGGAAAGATTCTGATTAACCATTCCAGCCACACTATTGCTCTAAAATTCCCTTCAAAAGATTCGCCGGAAAATGTTCACCAACATACCGCCATACAAATCGAGTCAAATCCGGCAGAAGAAAGAACAGATACTTTATTCGGCAAGGATTCACAAAAGAGAAATTCCACTAAACCGTTGGTCGTCCTCGCTGACAGCAATAAAGAATTCAGGTTGTACCTGGAAGAACGTTTATCAAAGGATTTTATCGTAAAAAGTTTCGAGAATGGTTTGGACGCTTTAGAATGTATAAAAGAGGAATATCCGGATTTAGTGATTTGCGACATTATGCTCCATGGAATGTACGGCAATGAACTATCATCGAAACTAAAAACATCAGGAGAAACATCCGTTATCCCTATTATCCTCTATGGCTCACATATAGATACAGGACAACGCAGCAAAAGGGAAAGCTCCCTGGCTGACATATTCTTATATATACCTTTTCACGTCGAAGATTTAAAAACAGAAATGAATGTCCTTATCAGAAACAACCGTTTCCTCAGAAAATCATTCTTAGAAAGAATATTTGGAAAGAAGTTTCTGGAAGTTGAGGAAGACAAAATTTCAGATGAGGAAAATTACGGCCTTATCAATCAGGTAAAGGAGTTTATTCTAAAAAATATAGATAAGGAAAATCTGACAATAGATGAAATCGCCTCAGAACTATATATGAGTAGAACCGCTTTCTTTACGAAATGGAAAGCACTGACAGGAGAAGCGCCCAAGTACTTGATTTACCGGATTCGTATGGAAAAAGCACGTGAGCTATTGGAAAGCGGGAAATACTCCGTCAATGTTCTTCCCGAAATGATCGGATTGAAGAGCCTCAAAAACTTCCGTCATAAATACAAAGAGTATTTTGGAATAACGCCAAGCGAGTCTATCATGAAAAAACAATAAAACAAATACGAAGCTATATATCCGAAGATCCCACCAACAGGGATCTTCACTATAACACTTGCATAAAGAAGCCTTTCTTTTTTTACTTCTTCATGCAGTATTGTATTAATCGTAGCATTTACACTATGTACGTACACCTTAATTTTGAAATTAATAATCTAATTATTTAAACAGTATGAAAACTTTAACTAAAATGAAAAAAGTTTGTTGTTTTAATCGCTTTGTCTTATTGGCAATGACACTGAGCATGGTCACTTCTTTTACTGCATGTAGCAGTGACGACGATTCGGACATTCCCGTATATTCCCTTAAAGATGTTGATGGCAATTATTCCGGCACAATGCTGACGGAATCCACCCCCGTCAGTCCCCAGGCAAATGCAGAAGAGGGAGAAGAACCGGCAGGAGCCGAAGTTACTGCCGAAGTAAAAGACAATCAGATTATGATTAAGAAACTTCCGGTTGACGACCTGATTAAAAGCATCGTCGGTGAAGAAAATGCAGGAGCTATCATCGAAAATTTGGGTGATATTAACTACAACATTCCTTATACACCGACCTTTGATGAAGGTAAATCTAACATCTTACTTCAACTAAAACCTGAACCACTGGAAATTAAATACACCGAACCGATTCAAGTACAAGAAGAAGGACAAGAACCGGCTGAAAATCTTATAACAGTAACTATTGAAGCTAAAAAGAATGGCGTTTATGCTTATGACGGCAAAAAACTGGCATTCGTTATCAAAGCAACTGGAGTAAAAGTCGGAGATGTAAATTTCCCCAATTTCCCCGTTACAACATTCACTTTCAGCATGGTCAAGAAGTAATACAAACCTTTCGCTAAAAAAAAGAAAATGGAGCATGCCTGCGCGCAAGACATGCTCTTTTTTTATACCTTTGTGAAGAACCAACTATACAAAATGACTACAACAGAAAACATTCGAAAAGAATTGCAGGATTTGGTAGATTCCAAGTATCAGGAATTTCATTCTGCCCTGGTTCCCGGAATCGGGAATATTCTTGGTGTACGTATTCCGCAACTACGAATATTGGCTAAAGAAATCGCAAAGAGAGATAACTGGCGTATGTTTGTGGAAGCAACCGATACTAAGTTTTATGAAGAGACAATGCTTCAGGGAATGGTTATCGGATTAGCTAAAATGGAACTGGACGAACGAATGAAACACATAAGCATGTTCGTTCCACGTATCGACAACTGGGCTGTATGTGATATCTTTTGCGGCGAACTGAAGACTGCCGTGAAGAAAGGAAAAGAAACTGTATGGCAGTTTATCCAGCCTTACCTCATATCTCCCCAAGAGTTCGAAATCCGCTTCGGGATTGTGATGCTTTTCCATTATGTAGACGAAGAACATATCGACGCATTACTGGCATACGCAGACACTTTCAGCCACGATGCTTATTATGCACGTATGGCTATGGCCTGGATGATATCCATCTGTTTCATCAAATTCCCCGAAAAGACAATGGAGTACCTTAAACAGAGCAAGCTGGATAACTGGACTTATAATAAATCATTGCAGAAAACTATCGAATCTCTCCGTGTAGACAAGGAAACTAAAGATATACTTCGCGGTATGAAACGGAGGTAATAACACCATAAAAAATAAAGCTCGGTAACTGTTCTGCTTACCGGGCTTTATTTTTTATGATGTATCAAATGATTTATGATATAGCAAATGAATTAATTCCTCTTTACCTTTTTTCTTCTGCTTCTGCGCCTTTGTTGTTTCCGGCGGCTGTAACGTTGCCATCTTTTATATATCATCCAGCCGCTCATCAAAGCAACGACGACAAAGATAAGAATAGTGATACCCACTCCTAAATTATCCCCCTTAATACGCGACCAGATATCAAGAACTTCTTTTGTCTTATCGCCGAAGTCACGAATCATAGCGCATCGTTCCACTACTTTGCGGTCGGGATATTGTATCTTGTCAATCTGTATGCTATCAGCACCCGGTCCGAAGAAATAACTTAAATCGGAAAAATAGGTAAGTGTCGTGTCTATCTTCTCTTCCAGAATCTCCGGAGTAGCAATCGAACTTACATATCCGCAGAAATCCATATTTCTCAGAGCAATGTCCGGACGACACATGAAATTGATAAAATAGCTGGCTGCTTCCGGATTCCTTGCATATTTCGGAATCACCCAACCGTCATACCATATATTACTTCCTTCCTTCGGAACTTCATAATCCAAGTCCACACCTACTGCATCGGCTTCTTCAATCGCCCATATTGCGTCACCACTCCACGTCATATTCAGCCAGGCCTTGTTCTTCGTCATCATCTCCTTGCCGAAATCGGCTTCCCAGCCTGCTATATTCGGTTTCAGGGCTTTCAGATATTTTTCCGCAAGCTCCATAGCCTGTGGAGAATAGTCGTTCATCAGTTCTTCCACTGTCACACTCCCCGCTTCCAGTTCCTTGGCGTGCGCATAAATGATAGCCGTACCGTAAGCGTCGCGGTAACTATCCTTCATAAGGATTTTGCCGGCATACTTCTTATTCCAAAGACAATCCCAGGATGCAGCGACCGAATCAGGAACATAAGCCCGGTTATAAAGAAGTCCCGCAGTTCCCCACATATAGCATACCGCATAACGGCTGGCTTCTTCACCCGGCTGGCTCAATTTATTAATCTGCTCCCGTATGAACGGAGCCACATTTTTCATATAGTTGGGAGAATGGGCAAAATTAGTATCAATAGGCAGAAGCAGGCGCTTCTTCAACATACGCTCAATAATGTATTCCGAAGGGCAGACCACGTCGAAATCCTCATGTCCCTTCTCTATCTTGGTCAACATTATCTCGTTAATGTCGAATGTCTGATAAACGATGCGGATATTTTCGCCTGTCTGTTCTTTATAATATGCTTGAAAATCCTCGAGCACACCATCCCCGATATAATCCGCCCAGTTATAGATTTTAAGAACCCGTTCGCGAGGCTCGCCGGAATTATAACATCCCGTCAAACTCAGCAACAACAGGATAGCAGGAATTATTCTTTTCATAATTAATAATTTTACAATGTACAAATATACCAATACAGAAAACGTGCCGCCATGCAATCAGCATATCAGTGTATTGGCATATTGAATAATTATTTCTTCTTCGCTTTCCCTGCCCGGTGATTGATCACAATAAGCAACGCCAACACCACAACAAAAATAATAGCGGAAAGCGGACGAAGTTCAGGGGTCAGCCCTCCTTTGCGGGCATCAGCATAAATATAAGTAGAGAGCGTCTCCAGACCTTGATTACCGATGGTAAAGACAGTTACGGCAAAATCATCAATGGATAGGGTCAATGCAAGCATAAAACCACTAATCATTCCCGGACGAATCTCCGGAACAATGACTTTCCACAAAGCCTGCATAGGAGTCGCTCCCAAGTCAAGAGCGGCCTCATAAATATTCGGGTTCATCTGCTTCAAACGAGGCAGAACGCTCAAAACAACGTATGGCGTACAAAAAGTAATATGAGCAAGCACTACGGTTGTGTATCCTTGTGTGATTCCTAAAGAAACAAACAAAAGGAAAAGCGAAATACCCGTGATGATATCTCCGTTCAGAATAGGAATACTATTCACAAAACTAATCGCTTTACGCGAACGGGATTTCAGATTAAAGATGCCGATAGCAGCCACACTACCCAGCAAGGTAGATGCCGCTGCAGCCAGCAGAGCAATAGTAATCGTGTTAATCAATGCATTCATCAAAGAATGATGCGTGCCTGTAGTGAAAAGCGAAGTATAAAGTTTTGTGGAGAAACCAGTCCAGTTGCCCAGCACTTTCGCTTCGGTAAAAGAATAGATGACGATAATCACGATAGGAGAATAAAGCAGCAACAGCAATATCCACAAGTAAGCCTGCGCAAATATTTTCTTTACCATAGCCCGCCTCCTTCGTTCGAATTGTCCTTATCGTCTGTGCTAAACAAAGAAGTTGCAGCAATCAGCAGCAACATAATAAGCGAAAGTGCCGCTCCATAGTTCCACATGCTGTTATTGATATTTTCCTGAATCGTTGTACCAAAGAGTTTGATGTTATTCATCGTCAGCAACTCGGCAATGGCAAATGTCGATATAGTCGGCATGAACACCATCATAATTCCACTCATCACACCCGGCATAGAAAGCGGAAGGACTGCTTTCAGAAAGACTTGCAGCGGATTGGCTCCCAAATCTTGTGCAGCTTCAATATAACTATGATCCATCTTCTGCAACGTGTTGTAAATAGGATAAATCATAAAGGGGATAAAGTTGTATACCATACCGAATATCAATGCTCCCTCGCCCAACGGTACACTAAAAAAGTCGAACAAGGCAACCGTAGCAAGGGTACGCACAAGAATATTTACCCACATCGGCAGGATAAACAGTACGACCATCGTCTTGGAACGGTTCAGCTTACTGTTACTCAATATCCATGCTGCAGGATAACCAAGTAAAATACAAACAAGGGTGGTAATGATAGCAATACCGATAGAATATACAAAGGTATTGATTGCTTCGGGATGTTCGAAGAACTTCTGAAAATTGGCGAGTGTCAAATGACCGCTATCATCGGTAAAGGCATATACGACAATTAAAAACAGCGGTATAATCACAAAGATCGCCGAAAAAATAATGTAAGGGAGAGTCCAACTCTTACGTGATGACAAAAAGACTATAAACTTCTTATTCACTTCCTTTCCTGTTAATCGGTTATTTTAATTATACGAATGGCATCTGGAGGGATGGTAATACCTACACGGTCTCCGTCGTCCCATACATCGTTCGTATCTACAAATACATTCTCGTCCCAGTCTGACAATACGGTCAGATGATAATGGTCGCCCTTGTAAAGGATGAATTTCACCTCACCTGTGAGCGTTCCGTCTTCTTCATTATCCTGAAGAATCACTTTTTCAAAGTCTACCTCCACTTTGACATTCGTATCGGCAGCTATATCTTCCACCGGAGTACATTCAAAGTTACAGCCCAGGAATTCCACATGAGTGGCATCCAGCAATTTTCCTTCAAACGTATTGCAGATACGCTCTTTCTTCATGATGTGAATATCAAACGGCTTCACCAGCAGTCCGACTTCCGCTCCTACTTCAAAATGATGGTAATCCTGCACCAGGAATTCATATCCGCCGCACATCACCGTCATTTCATAATGCACACCTTTGAAAATAGAAGTCTCTACCACGCCTACCAACTGCGCCATATCCGAAACGGGGAAAATATAAAGATCTTCCGGACGGATGACTACGTCTACCGGAACATTTTCACCAAATCCTTCATCCACACATTCAAACTCCGTGCCGCAGAAGCGTACCAGCTTATCATGAATCATGGTACCATTGAGGATATTGCTTTCTCCGATAAAGTCGGCAACAAAAGCGTTGATGGGTTCATTATAAATATCAATCGGTGTACCGATCTGCTGAATCTTTCCTTCACTCATCACAACAATCGTATCACTCAACGTCAATGCCTCTTCCTGATCGTGAGTGACGTAAACAAACGTTATACCCAAAGATTTATGCATTTCTTTGAGCTCCATTTGCATATCCTTACGCATTTTCAGGTCGAGCGCTGCCAGCGGCTCATCCAATAGCAACACTTCCGGCTCATTCACAATGGCACGGGCAATGGCTACACGTTGTTGCTGACCACCGGAAAGAGAATCCACATCGCGGTATTCATAATCTGTCATACCTACCATCTTTAAAGCAGCTTTCACTTTCTTCTCAATGGTTTGTTTCGGTGTCTTTTTCAGTTTCAGGCCGAAAGCAATGTTATCATATACATTCAAGTGCGGGAATAAGGCATATTTCTGAAATACCGTATTCACGGGACGCTTGTGGGGAGGAGTTTGTGTTATTTCCATCCCCGAAATTCGGATCTCGCCTTCCGAAGCCGTCTGAAAACCGGCAATGAGACGCAACAACGTGGTTTTACCGCAACCGGAAGGACCAAGTATAGTGACAAACTCGCCCTTTTTCACGTTTAGAGTCACATCATCCAATGCTGTTTTATCGCCAAAATACTTCGATACGTGGCTCACCTCAATGATGGATTTATCTTCTTGCATATTCATACTAAAGTTTGGGCTGCAAAGGTACACATTTCTGCGGTTTTCACCTAGGTGTTAATCTAATATAACAGTGTTTTTCGATGCCCGACAGAAAAAAAATCTATCTTTGCATAAATATTTATTCACTAATTTTACAAAAGCATGAAAAAGTTAACTTATTTAGTTATTGCAACGGCAGCGTTAGGCATGGTAGCTTGTACGGGCGGAAACAAAGCCGGATACGTTGTCACAGGTACGGTAGAAGGTGCAAGCGATGGTGACACCGTTTATCTTCAGGAAGCTACTGGCAGAAATTTGACCAAACTAGATACAGCCGTTATCACCAAAGGTACTTTTACCTTTGAAGGTACACAAGATTCTGTGGTTAGCCGCTATGTCACTTGCGAAGTGAACGGAGAGCCATTGATGATTGATTTCTTCCTCGAAAACGGAAAAATCAACGTTGCCCTGACCAAGGATAACGACGCTGTGACCGGTACTCCTAACAATGATGCATACCAGGAAATCAGAGCTCAAATCAATGACATCAGCAAGAAAATGAATACCATTTATGAAGCAATGGGCGACACTTCTTTAAGTGATGAGCAGAAAGAAGCCAAACAAAAAGAGGGTGCCCAGCTGGAAGAACAGTATGACAAAGTAATCAAAGAAGGTGTTAAGAAGAACATCGCCAATCCGGTCGGAGTTTTCTTGTTTAAACAAACGTTCTACAATAACTCTACTGACGAAAATGAAGCTTTGTTGCAACAAATTCCTGCGAATTTCCAGAATGACGAAACAATCGTAAGAATCAAAGAGATGACCGACAAGCAGAAAAAGACTGCCGTAGGTACTCAATTTGTTGATTTCGAAATGCAGACTCCGGAAGGAAAGACTGTGAAGTTGTCTGACTACGTTGGTAAAGGTAAAGTGGTATTGGTTGACTTCTGGGCTAGCTGGTGCGGTCCTTGCCGTCGCGAAATGCCTAATCTGGTAGAAACTTACGCTAAGTATAAAGGTAAGAACTTCGAAATTGTAGGCGTATCTCTCGACCAGGATGGAGCTGCATGGAAAGAAGCAATCAAGAAGATGAATATGACTTGGCCACAAATGTCCGACCTGAAATTCTGGCAAAGTGAAGGTGCACAGCTTTATGCAGTAAACAGTATTCCTCACACTGTATTGATCGATGGCAGTGGTAAAATTATCGCTCGCGGTTTGCATGGAGAAGAACTTCAGGCTAAAATTGCAGAAGCTGTAAAATAACAGATCGAAAGAGAAGGTTTTTCAAAGGCTTTAAAGTTCAAACAAGGGGCTGTTCGAAAAGCCTTGATCCTATAAAATCACGCTTACTACGACATGTTGCAGTAAGCGTGATTTTTCTTTTTAGAGACTTTTCAGATGGTTTCTTGCTTATTAAAAACTTCACAAGTCAGCAACCAAACAGATAAAATTCAGCCCCTGTAATTCTCGAAAGAACACAGGGGCTGAATCTATATATGAAAGTAAGGGAGAAGGACTCCCCTACTTTTATTTCAAACAAATTAGATAAACCAACGTACGTAGCAGAAGTCTTGACGGTGTGGAAGCTCCGGATTCTTCGGGAACATACGGTAAGACACCTTGAAGCTACCTGCATTTGACAAGCTGTGTTTAACTTGGAATGTATACAAGTTACCTTCTTTCTTGATGACACTAAACGGTTCTACAGAGTAAACATGTTGTTTGCCGTCTGCAGTTGTGTAAGTAGTAACCAATTCAAGTCCCACTGCATCATTCAAGCCTTTTTCATCGATCACGTAAGTAATAGTATATTCTTTTCCGCTTTCGATGTCACCGTTCTTCAGGTCTTCTACCTTGTCGCAAGATACGATTTCAATAGCATCCCATTTAGCAACCACTTCTTCTTTCCAAGCTGCGATTTCTTTTGCTTTTGCATTATCATTAGCAGCCAAAGTCTGGAAGCGTTTCGCCAGTTTGCAATAGAATTTGCTATAGTAATCATCCAACTGACGCTTCATTGTATAATGAGGAGCGATCTGTGCGATAGAATTCTTCACCACTTTGATCCAGCCTTCAGAATATCCTTTCTTATTACGTGCATAATACAACGGCAAGATTTCAGTTTCAAGAATACTGTAAATAGTAGCAGCATCCAACTGATCCTGATGTTCCTGGTTCTGATAAGTACGTTTTTCTGTCAATGCCCAACCTGCACCTTCACGGTAACCTTCCAGCCACCATCCGTCTAATACAGAGAAGTTAACAACACCGTTCATCAAAGCCTTTTCGCCCGATGTACCGGATGCTTCCAACGGACGAGTCGGAGTATTCAACCAGATATCAACGCCTGAAACCAGACGACGAGCCAATTGCATATCATAATTTTCAAGGAAGATAATCTTACCCAGGAATTCCGGACGGCGAGAGATCTCGATAATACGCTTAATCAAACCCTGACCTGCACCATCGTGCGGGTGAGCTTTACCTGTAAACAGGAATTGTACCGGGTAATCAGGATTATTCACAATCTTAGAAAGACGATCCAAATCGGTGAACAACAAGTGTGCACGTTTGTAAGTAGCAAAACGACGACCGAAACCAATCAGTAATGCATTCGGATTGATCTTATCCATCAATGAAACGATACGGGAAGGGTCTCCCTGGTTCTTCAACCATGTATCGCGGAATGACTTACGGATATAGTCAACCAACTTATTCTTCATAGTCATACGAGTCTTCCAAATCTCTTCATCGGGCACATTGTAGATAGCTTCCCAAATCTTAGGATTAGATTGATCGAACCAGAAATTTTCGTTGAAATATTTAAAGTACAGTTCTTTCCATTCAGTTGCACTCCAAGTCGGGAAGTGAACTCCATTCGTTACGTATCCTACGTGGCTTTCTTCCGGGAAATAACCTTTCCAGATAGAAGAGAACATTTCTTGAGAAACCTTTCCGTGCAGCCAGCTCACACCGTTCACTTCCTGTGAAGTGTTACAAGCAAAAACAGACATACAGAAACGTTCGCCCTTGTCACCCGGATTGTTACGTCCGAGATCCATCAAGTCATCCCAAGTGATACCCATTCTGGAAGGATAACCACCCATATATTTGCCGAACAGGCCTTCATCAAAATAGTCGTGACCTGCAGGAACCGGAGTATGAACAGTGTAAAGAGAAGAAGCACGAACCAACTCGATAGCTTGATCGAAAGTCAATCCTGTAGCTACATAGTCGCAGATACGCTGAACATTGATTAATGCAGCATGTCCTTCATTACAGTGATAAACATCTTTCTTGATGCCCAGTGCTTTCAAAGTCAGGATACCACCGATACCCAACAAGATTTCTTGTTTCAAACGGTTTTCCCAGTCGCCACCATAAAGCTGGTGAGTGATAGGACGGTCGAATTCACTGTTCATTTCATTATCCGTATCAAGCAGATACAAAGAAATACGTCCAACGTTTACACGCCATACGTTTGCATGAACAAAATAATCAAGATAAGGAACGTCAACTATCAACGGCTGACCATTGGCATCCATTACACGTTCGATAGGAAGTTGACCGAAGTTTTGTGCTTCGTAGTTGGCAATCTGCTGTCCATCCATAGACAACGTTTGAGTAAAGTAGCCGTAACGATACAAGAAACCTACCGCACACAAATCAACATTGCTGTCGGAAGCCTCTTTCAGATAGTCACCAGCCAATACACCCAGACCACCGGAATATATTTTCAGGACGCTGCTCAAGCCATATTCCATACTGAAATAAGCGATAGATGGGCGTTGCTCATCCGGCTTCACATCCATGTAATCTCTGAATTTCGTATAAACTTCATTCATTCTTCTTAGAATCACTTTGTCTTTTGCCAGCGCTTCCAGCTTTTCATAGCTCATACGTTCCAACAACAGTACTGGATTCTGTCCACATTCTTTCCAAAGTTCCGGATCTAGATCTCTAAACAGTTCAGTCGCTTCAAAATTCCATGCCCACCAAATGTTGCGTGCGATTTCAGACAACTTCTCCAACTCTTCCGGTATACGTGATTTTACAGTAACCTCTTTCCAGTTGGGAGTATTCACATTACTAACTTTGATTTTCATAATGTTTACGTTTACTTATTGATAAATAATTCTTTCTTAACTCAACTGACGCTTCATAGCATTGCGCAAGGCAATGTCATAAGCCTCATAGTAATATTGTATAAAGTGCTTCCATAAAGCCTGTTCTGCCACTTCGGCAGCACGCTTACGGATTTCCTTCACTTCTTTCTCCGTCTTATCCGCAAATAACGTAATCGTATCTTTAATACCATCCGCTACTTCCGAATAATTATAGTCCGAACGATGCAGCACTTCTACTCCATCATTAATGCCATGCTGGTTCTTCAGGCTGTTTACCCAAAGTCCGAACCCTGCCAGATCAGTAGTGATTGTCGGTACATGGAATGCTACACTTTCCAGTGGAGTATATCCCCACGGTTCGTAATAAGAAGCATAGACACTCAAATCCTGTCCCAGCAATATATCATAATATTCTTTATTCATGATGCCATCACGACCATTCAGATAACAAGGTACAAAAATCACTTTTACCTTATCTTCCGGACGATTGCCCATTCCCAGATATTTCAACATATCCAACACCTGATCATGAGTCATATTATGCAGCCAATGAGTGATAAATGGTACTTCGAGCGGAGTGTCAAACTTCTCCTTGCTCTTCAAACGTCCCTGCAAATCCTCACGGGGGTCTCCTACCCAACCGGGTACATTGATGAATGCCAATACATTCTTATGCAAATTCTTATCCCTGTTCAAGCGGTTTAATGATTCCAAAAATACATCAATACCTTTATTCTTAAACTCATATCGTCCACTGGTTCCGACAATTAACGTATCATCACCCAGATTTGTTCCCAATAATTTATTCGCTACATTGAGCATCAAGGCACGCGCACGTTTACGTTTTCCGGTAAATGTGCTTCCTTTCGGTACAAAATCATCTTCAAAACCGTTCATCAGAACAACATCTGCCGGTTTATCCAGTAATTCCTTACACTCATTATTGGTTATTTCGCTCACCGTCGTAAAACAGTCTACGTAATGTGCAGTCTGTTTTTCAATCGAGTGTTTCGATTGCATGTTCAGTTCTTGCGCCATCTGGTCGCCATTATAAGCAAACAGATAGTCGTACAACGGTTTATGATTACCGGCAATAGAACGACCGATAGAAGTAGCATGGGTCGTAAAAATAGTAGCCACCTCCGGCACAGCTTCCTGTACATAAAGTGCTCCCATTCCAGTCATCCATTCATGCGCCTGATATACCACCTTATCCGTTTCTGTCAGGTTGTAGCGATAGAAACTCTCCACCACTCTTCCCGCAGCGTATGAAAACATAGAAGCTTCGTCGTAATCGCCATAAGCGTGCAACGAATCTACTTGATAACGATTCCACATTTCTGTGTATATATCGTCTTTCTTTTCAAAAAAAGGTTGGAAATCAACAAGAATGACTATGGGTTCACCGGGGATATTCCATCGTCCTATACGGACAGAAAGTTCGTCTTTCTCAAGTGCATGCTTTTTCCAGGCAGCACATAGGTTATCCGACTCGATGAATAGAGGGTTTTCTTTTCCTTGCCATACATCAGGACCTATGAAGAAAATTCTGTCGCGGAACTTTTCCTGCAATGTATTTGCCCGTGTCGACAAGACGGTGTATATTCCTCCCACTTTATTACATACTTCCCAGCTGGACTCGAAGATATAATCGGGGGTTAATAAATCTTTTACCATATAATATATTAAAACTCTTTTTAGTATGCGAGTGCAAAAGTACACATTATTCTTTGAAAAATAATACTTTATGCGAAAAATATGAGTTAAGAAGAGGAAAGAAACGTTGCCCTATAATGAAAAAAGAATATCCCCTTGCACATGCAAAGCTGCATGTACAAGGGGATTGAAACTCCTTTATAGGAAATATTCTTGCTAAAAATTATGCAACGAGTGCACTACCGATCAAGAAGGTTGCAGCCAAAGCAACGATTGCATAAAGCTCGGGGAATACGGCAAGAATCAACGTATTACTAAATACATTGTGTCCCTGTCCGATAGCTGCAATACCGTTTGCACAAACTTGTCCCTGACGGATAGCGGAGAATAAGGCAACCAATCCTAAAGCAATACCTGCACCAAGAACTGCTGATGCCTGGATAGCTGTAATTTCAGGAGTCAAAATGCCGAAGATAGTCTGAAACATGAAATAACCGGCAAAACCATAAAGCCCCTGTGTACCCGGAAGGGCTGTCAATACCAGGAAGTTACCGAATGCACTATCATTCTTCTTCAATGCTCCGATGGCAGCATTACCTGCAATAGTTACTCCGTAAGCACTACCGATGCCCGACAAACCAACCATAATCGCGATGCCAATGTAGGCGATAAACAAATTCATTTCCATAATCTTATTCTATTTTTTATTGTTTAATTCTTAAAATATTAATTCTCTATTTCTAATTTTTAATCTTCAGTTTTTTTAATTTCTGAACGGTTTGTACTCTTTACCGCCTCCTTCATATCCGGAGTTCTTGAAGAACTCAACGAACGTCAGACGCATTGGGTGAACCATTGCACCCAGCACATTCATGAAAATATTGATTGCATGACCGATCACGAAAATCAGCACCATTACAATCGGGCCTGCTATTACATTATCCGGACTCATACCTACTGCCAGACTGTTGAACACTCCCGCCAGAATACCTCCGGAAAGTCCGAGAGCAAACAGACGAACGTAGGACAAAACATCTCCAAGCAAACCAGTAACCATGTTGTATGAATCCCACAATCCCAATCCGATATTCAGGAATATGTTCTTTCCCGGACTGTTATAAAGGAAAATCATAGCAGCTGAAACACCCAGGATTATCAAGTGCACCGTGCTTCCCATCGGCATTACGTCCGGTAACAAAGCTGAAACTGCCATTGAAACCAGCAGGATGATCCATCCGATAGTTGCCACTGCATATTTGAAACCAAACTGAATCGTCTGATTCACAGCTTTCAGTACCATACCGAATAAAATCTGGATAGCTCCCAATATCAACGATAATTGGAACATATCATTATTATCCATCATGACAGCATGTTTCAAGCGTTGCACAATCGGCCAATCCAAATTGTAGATGTTCGCTCCGAAGAACGTACCAGTCAGCAAACCGCAGAAGAACGTTGATACCGCCAATACCTGTATCAATGAGATGATTGACTTCATTGACGGGGTTACTTTCTTCGCCATCAACCGATAGGCCGTAGCTCCCAGGAACAGGAACAAACCATATCCGGAATCTCCCAGACAAAGTCCGAAAAAGACCATAAAGAATGGGGCAAAGAACGGTGTCAAGTCCAACTCATTATACTTCGGAAGCATATACAGCTTACAGATCGGTTCGAACCAAGCAAAGAATCCCTTATTATTCAATCGAATAGGAACATTATCGCCCGGCATCGGATCGGTAATCTCATAATATACATGTGCGTCATTCAGATAAGCCTCTATCTCCACTTGACTGAATGCAGGCGCCCATCCTTCAATCAACATCAGTTTGTCACCGGCAGTCTGCTCGGAACTTAACACAACTTTAGAGAATTCAATCTGACTTTGCAACTCTTTCAGAGCAGCCTTCAAGGAAGGAATATCCGTTTCGGAAAGTGCAACCAGTCTTTTTTCATTCTCTTCAACGGCCTGTTCTGTTGTATTGTAAAGCGTTTCAAGATGTACCAAAGAGTATGCAGGTAATTTAGCCTGCTCTACATCCAAGTCCACTTCCTCTCCGCCTTTCGTTACAGTCACGAAGAATACTTTAGAAGAAATGCGGTTCACAATCATTGCATTGTATTCCGTTTCCCACTCTTCTTTGTAATTTCCTTCCGAACAGCTATAGAAACCGATTACATAACCGGCATCTTTCAGCTTCTGAACATTTGCCGGTTCAAAGTTGCCCCAGGCTTCCAGAGCTTCTTTTTCTTTGGCATAGCTTTGCAACTGCTGCGACAACTTTCCATGCTCTGTCTGTAAAGCATCCACTTCGTCCAGCACTTGCATTCCACGGGCAGCCGTTCCTCCTTCCGTAGCAATCACGGCATTCTTTTCATGCTTCTGGTTCTGAAGCAACTTCAAGGTAGCCGCCAAACGGTTGGAAAGACGAATATTATCCTGCAACTCCGTGTTATCGGCAGCCCCCTGTTGTTTCTCCACAATGTGGACTACACCAAGCTCCCGCAGACTGTTCAGGAATTCTTCATATTCTTTGTGATACACCAGAAAGGTGAGTTTCTTCATTTTTGTAATCATGCCTCTACCTCCTTCCTTTTTTCTTGATGGGACTTCATGATCTTTTGCGAAGATTTCGACAGGTTTTCTTCATCTTCCATAAATCGCTTGATTTTTCGCAATGCATCCTGATAGCCCGGTATCTGCACCTTCTCAAAAAGGTTCACCTTTTGAGTGGTCTTTTTCCTTGCATGTTCTAACAAGTTCAGCTTGGCGAGCATAAATTCACGTTCAATTGCCGTATGAGCCAGCTCCTCCAACAGGTGGATACCGTCGGCATACCACTTGGGAGCATTAAACATACTGTACGGACGTATCTCGAATTCTACATTCTCGAGCAACGGTACGCGCACACCCGCAATCTTTTTCACGCCAAGATGAACATCATTCACCTTTATTAATGAAGCGTCAAACTCATTCCAAAGGGCGAACATGGCTTCATAGGCTTGAATTTGTTGTTCGAGCCTATCCTCCAGATCGGCAGCTTCCGTTTTACAGCGTTTCACTTCCATGCGGAGGGCGCTTTCCTTATTCTTAATGATAGGAAGCGTACGCACCCGCACTTTCAGTTGCTTTTCGAGCTGCTGAAGAGAGGTTTTGTTATATTGAAACTTTATAGCCATCTCGTTGATTTACTAATTTAACGATTTACAATCAGGCGATTGAAATTACTTCTTATAAACATAAATAATCCACAAATTTCAACCGTAAATGGTAAATCGTCTAATCGTCTAATTATTTTGTTTTGGCCAGTATTGATCCACCAAGTCTTTCTTGATATTCACTTCTTCCGGACGGAAGTATTTACCGAACAAGCCCCAGGCAACGTCCAGCATTTCAGTTGTATCAAGGTTAACATCAATAGCCAATAACTGATTGGAATAGTCCTTCGCAAAAGCCAACGTACGTTCGTCGTAGTTTGTCAGGTCGAAACCGTTTTCCATCTTCGTCTTAGCGTTAGCGGCATCGGCATAAAGACGTACGGCAGCATTCATCACCTGCGGATGGTCTTTACGCGTCTTCTTACCGGTTACCAGCTGTTTCAAACGAGACAATGAACGGAACGGGTCAACAATAACCTTACCAATATCACTATCACGACGCAGGAACAACTGACCTTCTGTGATGTAACCCGTGTTATCAGGCACAGCGTGAGTAATATCTCCACCGGACAAAGTAGTCACCGCAATAATGGTGATTGAACCGCCAGAAGGGAACTGCACCGCCTTTTCGTAAATCTTTGCCAAGTCCGAGTAAAGTGATCCCGGCATAGAATCTTTAGACGGAATCTGGTCCATACGGTTGGATACGATTGCCAACGCATCAGCGTAGCTCGTCATATCGGTCAGCAGTACCAGCACTTTCTCATTATTATTTACTGCAAAATATTCAGCAGCAGTTAATGCCATATCCGGAATCAGCAAACGTTCTACCGGCGGGTTTTCGGTCGTATTCATGAAACTCACGATACGGTCGAGCGCACCGGCATTAGAGAACACATTCTTAAAATACAGGTAGTCATCATTCGTCATACCCATACCGCCGAGGATAATCTTATCCGTTTCAGCACGTAAGGCCACGTTTGCCATTACCTGGTTGAACGGTTGGTCCGGGTCGGCAAAGAACGGAATCTTCTGACCGGATACCAATGTATTGTTCAAGTCGATACCGGCAATACCCGTTGCAATCAGTTCCGACGGTTGTTTACGCCGAACCGGATTCACAGACGGACCACCAATTTCCACTTCCTGTCCTTCAATGTCCGGACCTCCATCAATCGGGTCACCGAAAGCATTGAAGAAACGTCCGGCCAGCTGCTCACTCACTTTCAATGTAGGCGATTTACCGAGAAATACTACTTCGGCATTGGTCGGAATACCTTCCGTACCTTCAAATACCTGCAAAGTGACATCGTCACCGGCAATCTTTACCACCTGTGCCAGTTTACCGTCCACGGTGGCAAGCTCATCATACCCTACTCCTGTCGCTTTCAACGAACAAGTAGCCTTGGTAATCTGAGTAATCTTGGTATATATCTTTTGAAAAGCTTTTGTTGCCATCTTACTTATTTACGATTTAACAATTTACGATTTACGATTGAAGTTTCCTCTCTTCAATCAATTCCTTCAGTTGTTTCTGGAATCCTTCATACTGTTCTGATTTGAACTTCGAATAGTTCATCTGCTTACAGATATTAATCATCTTCTTGAAGTAGTCCATTACTTCGTTGAAGTTATCAAATTCAAATTCCGTATGACAGATGTCGATTATCATATTCAGAATGTCTTCCTGACGTTCCATCGGAGTTACCGCGTCAATTTCGTCAAAAGCATCCTGTTGCAGGATTACAAAGTCAATCAATTCAGATTTCCAGAAGATCACGTGATATTCTACCGGCACACCATCGTCACCGAGGATATTGATCTGTTCGGCAATTTCCTTACCACGCTGTAAACGGGTCTTAAGTTCATTTACCTTTCCGATCCATTCATCATTGATATGACCTTTGATATACTCTTCAAATTCCGGATATTCGATATATTTTGAATAAGAATCAATCGGATTCACTGCCGGATAACGTTTTTTATCGGCACGGTCCTGTTCCAATGCATAGAAACAACGGGCTACCTTCTTCGTATTTTCAGTTACCGGCTCCTTCAAGTTACCACCGGCAGGAGATACCGTACCGATAAATGTAATAGAACCCGTTTCGTCATTGCTCAGTTTTACATATCCCGCACGACCGTAGAAGTTAGAGATAATAGCCGAAATATCCATCGGGAAAGCATCTGGTCCAGGCAACTCTTCCATACGGTTGGACATCTCACGCAGAGCCTGTGCCCAGCGGGAAGTAGAGTCGGCCATCAACAAGACTTTCAATCCCATTGAACGGTAATATTCCGCCAGTGTCATCGCTGTATATACAGATGCTTCACGGGCAGCAACCGGCATGTTGGAAGTATTGGCAATAATAATAGTACGCTCCATCAACTTACGTCCTGTGTGCGGGTCTACCAGTTCGGGGAACTCGGTAAAGATTTCCACCACCTCATTCGCACGTTCACCGCAAGCTGCAATGATAACGATATCCGCTTCCGCCTGCTTAGAAATAGCATGCTGAAGCACCGTTTTACCTGTACCGAACGGACCGGGAATAAATCCCGTACCACCTTCCACAATCGGATTCAGCGTATCAATCACACGTACACCAGTCTCCAACAATTTGAAAGGACGCGGTTTTTCCTTATAATTCGTCATCGCACGTTTTACGGGCCATCTCTGAATCATAGTTACAGGAATATCATTACCTTCTTCGTCTGTCAGAATTGCGATGGTATCTTCTATCTTATAATCACCTTCCGGCATGATTGTTTTTACGGTAGCCGTTCCCTTCATAGTGAACGGGGCCATTATTTTCAACGGCTGAAAGTTTTCATCCACCTGTCCCAACCATGCAGAAGCCTGCACTTTGTCACCTACATTCACCAATGGTACGAAATGCCATATACGCTCTTTATCCAACGGATACGTATATTGTCCTCTCTTCAGGAAAACTCCGTCCATCTTGTCGAGGTCATTTTGCAGACCATCATAGTTTTTCGATAACATACCCGGACCTAATGTCACCTCAAGCATGTGTCCTGTAAATTCGGCTTCGGCGCCCACTTTCAGTCCACGGGTACTTTCAAACACCTGGACATATACATGTGAACCTACAACCTTAATCACCTCCGCCATCAACTTATCGCCACCGGTCGAGATATAACAAATCTCATTTTGAGCTACCGGTCCGTCAACGACGAGGGTCACCATGTTGGCAATAACGCCACTAACAGTTCCTTTTGTTGCCATATATTTTTTTTATTTTATTATCTGAATTCTGCAGGAATCTGCACTTCGTTCTTCAGCGACTCAATAATGCTTCTGAACAACTGATTACCTCTTTCCTTATCCAGTGAAATCCACCTTTCAATCATTTCCAGCTTCAGCAGGAAAGCAAAAATACGCTCAATAGTGAAATAGTCGAAGAAAATAGCATCCTCCATCCAGTTCCACCGCAGGGCATCCAACTTCTTCTCACGCTCCACCAGTTCTGTAATCTCACTGATTTTCACTAACGATTCAAAAACATCCACTTCACCGGACAGTCCGAAATCGCGGGCACTTGATGTACGCAATGCTTCGCATACTTCCGTATTTCCCACAACATTGGAAGCAATATCCCACTTGAATTTACGGCTGGTAAATGCAACAAGAATATTATTGATGTTCAGATTGAATTCAAACCAGGCAGAAACAAACTTATTTCCACACTTCATGGCATACTCATAATACAAAGCAGCCAGATGATCTTCGTGCAAAGTCGTACTTTCAGCCGGAGTATTCAAATAATCAGTTATAAAAGTGGAGAGATAAACCGGAAATTCTTTAGGACTGATTTCTCCGCCTTCTCTCAGAACAGAAATATATTCTGTGAGTTCTTCAGCAGAGTAGTTTCCCCGTTTGTCGATTTCCGCTTCTTTATCTTTGAGAAGTTTCAGCACATTTGCATTATCAAACTTCAGATAAAACAAGTCGATCAACTTCCGGTCTGAAGCAGACAATCCATTGTAGATTTCAGTTTTAAAATCGGCTACTGTATAGCTCAGCTTACTGTCTTCCAGTGAAAGTTCCGGCAAACCTGCTACCAAGTAATAGTACTTACTACTCATAGTCGCTTTTTTTAAAATAGCATTTCTACTAATTGAGGACGCAAGAACGCTTTGAAGTAATTCATGAATTCTTCTTCTCCGAAGTTCACCTTATACGAACCGTCCGCCGGAGAAACGGTAAACAGAGTCTTGATACCATTTACTTGCTGGATAGTCACTCCCTTGTCTAATAAAGCTTTTGCATGAGCTGCAAAATATTTTTTCAGTGATTCCGCATCGGCTGTTGAGATGACGATAGGTTCGTCTATGCTCCATTTGGATGCCAATGCTACGATAAACGCGTTCAGATAATCTTTATCCTGAGCGAAATCTTTCACGGAAGCGGTTATCAACTTATCAGTTACCATTGTAGCGACTTCAGATTTGAGCGCATTCACAGCCTGACCGGCAAATAGTTTTAACTCTGATTTAGTATTTTCTGCTAACTCATCAGCAGATTTACGAGAGGAGTTTACAATTGATTCCGCCTCTTTACGGGCATCCTCAATGATTTTCTTAGCTTCTTCCTGAGCATTCGCGATAAGTCTTTGCGCTTCCTCGTTTCCTTTTTCCACGCCTTCACGATAAATCTTATCGGTCAACTCTTGAATTTTGTTTTCCATATTAACAGGAGTATTTAGTATTATTACTATATTAACTATGTGTCCTTTCTCAGATTCTCGCCAAATTTACAAAAATCAATTTGATAAAAAAGAGAAAGAAGAAAAGAAAAAAGATTCGTTTGCAAAAAAATCACAGACCTACACCTATTTTGTTCCACTTTTGCCCTTTTCCTATTACTAAATGACACATTTCCGGATTTTTCAAACCGGAAAACAAATATAAGGAATCCAAAAGATATTTGAAAACAAATATATATTGAAAGCGACAAACAGGATATTAATACAAGATTAAATAACAAAAGCTATTGGTATCACATTTGGCATTAGTGAATACTGCTATCCTATTTGCGGAAGAAGAGAAGAGGTTATCTTTTATCCGTCCTTAAAAACAGCCCCTCTTGATTCATTGATGGATCTTTTTGCAAAGTACCAAAAACAGAAAGCCCCTTGATTCGTTGCTGAATCAAGGGGCTTCTCTAAAAACGGCGGCTACCTACTCTCCCACTGTTACGCAGTACCATCGGCGTGACGAGGCTTAACTTCTCTGTTCGGAATG
>NZ_JAJKHN010000095.1:0-23830 GCF_020982715.1 Bacteroides sp. 1_1_30 | reverse complement strand
ATTTCATGTGATTTCCTTTTTTATTATCACCCAAATTCGCTGCAATTTCTTCAGCCTTTTGTATCTTATCTATGTTGAATGATGAAATAATGAAAAGAATTTTGTAATTTTGCATTGTTGTCTGAATTATAGAGGATTGAGCATTCCTCTTCAGACACGTTCAATGAAACACTATAATTAAATATATGCAATAAATGGAAAAAATAATATCATCAATCCCTGTCTACAATTTGTTGACAAATTTAATTCCGGGCACAGTGTTGGCTGCCTTACTAAAATTTTGCGTGGAAGGTTGCGATATATTCTCTCTTACAAATAATATATGGATACTTGCCGTTATCCTCTATTTTCTTGGTATAATAAACTCTCGGATAAGTTCTTTAGTTTTTGAGCCTCTAATTAAAATGCTTAAAATTGTGAAGTTTGTGCCACATAAAGATTTTACTGATGCCGAGTTGAAAGATACATCTGGAAAACTTACACAGTTAAGTCGAATGAACAATGAATACAGGAGCTATATATCTGTATTCTCTATAGTCCTTATTATCAAGCTAATTTTCCTTTTCTCAAATATTAAGAATTTTATAACAGATAATATCTGTTGGATTATATTGTGTTTAGGTGTACTGCTATTCCTTTGTGCCTATAGGAAGCAAGTATCTTATATTACATCACGTATATCTCGATTAAACAACCAATAATATATATATGCCGAATTACGAAGTTCATTATCTTAGCGTTTCAGACGCTGATGCAATCATAATACGATATGAAAACAGCGGAGACCAATATGTTGTATTAATTGACGCTGGAAATGTCAGCGATTCAGACAAAATCAAAAACTATATTTGGAATCACTGGAAAACTTATACTATTGATTTAGCAATATGTACTCACCCTGACTCTGACCATAAAGGAGGTTTTTTTGGATTATTGAATGATAGAGATGTAATCATTAATGAATTTTGGCTTAATACGCCAGAGGATGTAATTAAAGAAGATGAATATAATAGATTATATCCTAAACGAAATAGGTTGTCTCATTGTCGTGAATGCTATGATCATCCAACAGATACGGATTCACTTAACCTCATAGATTTAGCTGTATCTAACAAATGCAATGTATATGGTGCATATTGTGGCAAAATACATTCACACATTCCGATCTCAGTTGTTGGTCCAAGTTTGGATTTCTATCATCCTCTTGCGATAGAAATACTCAAGAACAATAAAAGGAGAAAAGATGAGGATAATACAATATACAATGATATAGGTTATTTTTCATCCGTTCAAGCTAAATCGTCTATTGATGACGAGCCTGATGATTGTTCGCCAACTAATGCTGGTAGCATAATTCTTTTATTTGAACCGATCACGAGTTGTAAATTTTTATTGCTCGGTGATGCAAATCGAGCTGCTATCACTGATGCAATTTCTAATAATACGAACTTGTCAGGCTCTAGAATAAAAGTTCCACATCATGGAAGTAAACATAATCTGACCTCGGTATTGATTGATAAATTGGCTCCATGCTGTGCGATTATTTCCGCAAAAGGCTCTCGTAAACATCCCAGCAGAGGAATTGTTCATTGCCTCAGCAATCATTGCAATGTCTATTCGACTCATAAGAGTGGAACTCTAATTCATACATCTTATCCTATTACTACCCCCGCAATTCCATTACAGGAAAAACAATAAGGTTCGATGTAGAATCTCAATTATCAGATATGTATAATAAAAAGGTGTTGTTATTGAAGTTCGTTTGATTGAACCTGTTTTAGTGATTATAAGACACACAACCTTATTTGTCTGCTACGAGAGACGACTTATGATCTAGGTAGTCGCGCACGGCTTTCCACTTCCGGCTCAAAGGGACAGCGAAAAATGATAAATCATCTGAAAAGCCGTAAAAGCCCCCTTTCTACACTTATGCGATAGTCAGCACACGTTCGTTCAAAATCCTTTTGGGCGATGGTGTGCCGACGAATAAAACCGCTTTTACGGAAAAGCCTGTATGAGAAAGAAAAAAACAGGGAGATTCATTTCAAAATCTCCAGTTTTATTGTTGCTTTTGCATACGAAGAATTCTTTGAAGGTTGCAATGTGCAGAAGAATAATGCAGCAGATAACCAACTCGTAACCTATTACTATCATGAGCAATTAACATACGCTCATTTCCATAAAATGCACTCTTTTTGTAACTTCTATCTGCAAATAGATGAATTTCTATTCATATTAAAGCATTCAATAAAGAGTTTCTTCTCTATATATTATTTGGCATATTCAGTTTAATTGTCTTGGTTGCCCCTTCCTTTTTAGAATCTACCACCTTTGCATACACTTGGGTTGTCCTTACGTTTGTATGTCCCAACATTTTGCTAACTGTATAAATATCAGTACCTCCAGCCAGTTGCAGGGTCGCATAGGAATGACGGAAGCAATGAAATGTTATGTGTTTGGATATTCCGGCTGCTTCAACCCATTTCTTGACAGGACGATTTATCCATGAAGGGTCTGGCAGTCCGGCAAACACAAGAAGCTCTCCCTCCTGCTGCTCACCACAAAGATTGAATGCTTGTTCCGAAATTGGCATATATTCAACACCTTTTGTCTTTTGTTGAGTAAAGTTCAAGCGATAACCTCCATTGAAATTCTCCACTTCCGACCATTTCAATTTTTGAATATCGCAATGACGGATTCCTGTTAGAGCAGAAAACAGGGCTGCACGTTTCAGTAATGGGTCACAAGGTGTTTGTGCCAGTCGATTCAATTCCTCTACCGTAAGATATTCTCTCCGGCTTTCTCTTTCCTGAATACCTTTGACTTTCGCAGAAATATCAATAGTTAGGTAGCCATCTATAAATGCTTGTTTCAATCCGGCTTTGAAGATTGAAAAATATGTTGCAGCTGTATTTTGAGATATTGTACCTCGTTTAGTTCCTCCTTGTGGAGCGTTCATTATGAATTGACGAAACGATTCCACCATCTTTAAGTCTATTTGTGAAAAGAGAATGGTATCGCTTTTTGCAAATATCTTCAACAACTCATGAACTCGCCTCCAATTGACAATGATAGAATCAGAACTATGGGCGTGCCTTGTTCGCTGCACATGGTCGAAGTATTCAATGAAATTACTTCTGGAGCGTTCCAACTGCTCTGCCTGTTCAGCATCGGTATCAGCATAAAGAGCCGCATTATCATATTCCTTTTGCCGTAGGCTTCTGACTTTATCGGCATAGATACATGATTCTTGATCCAATTGAGACTTACATTGTATAATACCATTCAGATCTCGCTTTGGCTTATAAGTGGTTTTACCTTCGGTATTAGTCCGTGCATTACGTGACTTATCCCAAACAGGTGTCGTAATAGTACGATTGAGATATTCACGTACTCTTTGCGGAGTATCTTTACCGGATTGGAACACAGGATAAGATTCCACATAAAGATACCATTCATCACGATATTCAGACTTGCGGAGTTTTACCGACACTCGTGTATTGACTAATGCTTTCTTCATCGTTTCATACCTTTATATAAGTTATCAATTTCTTTCTTGGGGACATATACAAAATTCCCTATCTGCCGGGTAGGGATAGAGTATTTGCGTATATGGAGATAAACGGTACTTTCATTCACAAGAAATTTCTCTGTGATTTCTCCAATGGTATAACAGTCTTTTGGCTCCAGACTATACAGTTTAGCGATAGGCTTCGGCTTTGTGAGAGCTTTCTTTCGGAGAGGATAGAGTTTCATCAGTTCTTCTTTTGATAATAATGTTTGCCTTTCTCCGGCATTCACACTTGGAATTGTTCCCTTACGAATCAAGCGGTAAAGAGTTTCTTTGCTTATGCCAAACAAAGCGTATGCTTCAGGAACAGTGATGTACTCTTTGGACTTTGGTATTTTCTTGACCACATCGTCCAACCTTTGCAATCTCAATTCTTCATCCTTGCGTCGTTTCCATGCAATTTTGGAACATTTAGGAGAGCAATACCACGATTCAATGGTTTTAGCCACAAAGGTCTCTCCACAAACCTTGCATTGACGTGTTATTTCAAATTTTGCTGCTGGCATAATTCACTTTTTACTTATATTTCTCATTCTCAATACCAACATTTTTATAAGTGTCATATTATCTACTTTTAAGCGTCGGTACAATTATGGTACAAATATACAATAAAAATCCGAATAATAAGCAAAATCAAAGAAAAGTGATATAAAAAGAAATAGGGCATAACTCATTGAGTTACACCCTATATTCTTATTTATAATTATCGTTGTTTACCGATACTTACTTCACTTCCTCAAAGTCAGCATCCTGAACGTTATCCCCGTGCTTGCTATTATCTTGCTGACCAGCACCACCGTTCATATCAGGACCAGCCTGTGCACCACCTTGTGCACCACCCTGTGCGTACATTTCAGCACTTGCAGCCTGGAAGGCAGTATTGATTTCTGCCATAGCAGTATCGATAGCAGCCAAGTCCTGTGCTTTGTGAGCATCTTTCAATTTCTGCAAAGCAGCTTCAATCGGAGCTTTCTTATCAGCAGGCAACTTATCACCTAATTCCTTCAACTGATTTTCAGTCTGGAAGATTACGCTGTCAGCCTGGTTCAGCTTATCGATTTTTTCACGTTCTTTCTTATCTGCTTCAGCATTAGCTTCAGCTTCAGCCTTCATCTTTTCGATTTCTTCCTTGCTCAAACCGCTGGATGCTTCGATACGGATAGCTTGTTCTTTACCAGTAGCCTTATCTTTAGCAGATACTTTCAAGATACCGTTCGCATCGATATCGAATGTAACCTCAATTTGAGGAACACCACGACGAGCCGGAGCAATACCTGACAAATTGAACTGACCGATTGATTTATTCTGAGCGGCCATCGGACGTTCTCCCTGCAATACATGAATCGTAACTTCACTTTGATTATCAGCAGCAGTAGAGAATGTTTCACTCTTACGAGCCGGAATGGTAGTGTTAGCGTCGATCAACTTAGTCATTACACCACCCAGTGTTTCGATACCCATTGACAGCGGAGTAACATCCAACAATACTACACCTTTGATTTCGTCTGTCAAAACAGCACCCTGCACAGCAGCACCAATAGCTACTACTTCATCCGGATTCACACCTTTAGAAGGAGCTTTGCCGAAGAAATCTTCTACCAATTTCTGAACAGCCGGAATACGTGAAGAACCACCAACAAGGATTACTTCATCAATATCAGCATTGTTCAAACCTGCATCGCTCATTGCTTTCTTACATGGTTCAAGACAAGCCTGGATCAATTCGTGAGCCAGAGATTCGAATTTTGCACGAGTCAAAGTCTTCACCAAGTGCTTAGGCACACCACCTACCGGCATGATATACGGCAAGTTGATTTCTGTACTTGTAGAAGAAGAAAGCTCAATCTTAGCTTTTTCAGCAGCTTCTTTCAGACGTTGCAAAGCCATCGGATCCTGAGTCAAGTCAGCACCTTCATCGTTTTTGAATTCCTGTACCAACCAGTTGATGATTACCTGGTCGAAGTCGTCACCACCAAGGTGAGTATCACCGTTTGTAGAAAGTACTTCAAATACACCACCACCGAATTCGAGGATAGAGATATCGAATGTACCACCACCAAGGTCGAATACAGCAATCTTCATATCTTTGTGAGCCTTATCCAGACCGTAAGCAAGAGCTGCGGCTGTCGGTTCGTTTACAATACGTTTTACTTCCAGACCGGCAATCTGTCCGGCTTCTTTTGTAGCCTGACGTTGAGAGTCGGAGAAATAAGCAGGAACGGTGATGACTGCTTCTGTTACTTCCTGTCCAAGGTAGTCTTCGGCAGTCTTCTTCATTTTCTGAAGAATCATTGCAGAGATTTCCTGCGGAGTATACAGACGTCCGTCGATGTCAACACGTGGAGTGTTGTTGTCACCTTTCACTACTTTATAAGGAACACGAGTCACTTCTTTTTGTACCTGATCCCAATTTTCACCCATGAAACGTTTGATAGAGAAGATTGTACGTGTAGGGTTCGTAATAGCCTGACGTTTTGCAGGATCACCCACTTTACGTTCGCCACCATCAACGAAAGCGACAACAGAAGGAGTTGTACGCTTACCTTCACTGTTTGCAATTACTACAGGTTCGTTACCTTCGAATACGGCAACACAAGAGTTTGTAGTTCCTAAGTCAATACCAATAATTTTTCCCATGATCGTTATTTTTTTATTTATTATTTATTCAATGATTTCTTTTTGTCCGGTTGTTTCTCTGCTCTTATCAGGGAGCTTCGCCGCGAACGGACGCTTATTAAAAAGCAAACCGTGTGCCAAAAGGAAATTATACGAATGCATGACATAATATCTGCCAAAAAGACAGTTTTAATAAATAAACACTGCTGACATAGTCATATTCAAAGCCAATCAGCAACTGTTTCTTTAAACAAATACAGGCGGCTCTGGTTCGATAAAGGAAAAAAAATATGCCTGTATCGTCAAGTGCGACACAGGCATATCCTATTATATATAACTCTTATCTATTACTTTTCCAACACGATGACCAATGCACCGTTTGCATCATACAAACCAATGCCACCACCGGACAACACATCGAATGATTTCACTTCATTGATAGCTTTCAGCACCTTACCTTCTGTTTCCATATCAGGACAAGCCATCATTGTGCTTGCTACTCCCGGGAAAGAAATAGATTTGGCATTACTTGTACTGGTTTCAAAACCACCATTAATCAAATTACATCCGGCATTGCCATGAATGGTCTTTTTCTTCACATCAAAAGCAATGAAAGGTTGTTTTTCCATACCGGAAGGAATTGCTTCACCATTCACTTCTTTAATTTTCCATTCTCCATTCAAAACTGAAAGTTTCACATCAGCCTCCTTCTTTTGTAGAACGACAACCGGACGGTTGGACGAATTGCAAAGATACATCTTATCTTTACCTGCCTTCTTGTATCCTTTTACTTGCGCAAAAGCATTCAATACATTATTTTCAGTAGTCATATCCGGACACATCATTCGGGTACTAGCCATCCCTGTAAGTTCAAGGCTTCCCGGCTTCGCATTTACATCGAAACTGCCCATCATACGATTACATCCGCTATTGCCGGACACACGACCGGTCGCTGTATCAAAAGCGATAAAAGGAAGGGTTCTACTTTCGCCCGGAGCAATTTTCGAGCCGTTGACTTCTATAATATTCCATTCACCATTGATAGATGACAGGGGGATTGCCTTCTCAACCGAACGGCACGAAGACATTGCAAGTGCTGCACCAGCAATGCAAATTGAAACAAATACTTTCTTCATATTGTTATAACGTTTAAGTTAAAATCGGGGGCAAAGATATCAAAAAGATTGGAAAATAACATCCAATACAACATAAAATATATACATTTGCCAGTAGATATACAACAAACGAACAATTTACATAGTTCACTTAAAGTAAACAAATATGAGAATAATTGTCCTGTCTTTAATTCTATTCTGTTGTGGCACGTGTCCTATCACAGCTCAAAGTGATTACATTGTCACTACTCCTTCCACGCAGGAAATCCCTGTAGGTGAAGAAGAACAATTCATCAAGAATAACTTTCCACTGCAACCGCTGTGTAAATGGACACCCGGAATGAAGTTTATGTTTGTTCCTTCTACACGGAACATGTTCCTTCCTACTCTTTCCAGCTACGACACCGAAAAAGGAATAGACAACAGCCTGCTGAAGCACAAAATTCTCACTTTCACGGGAACAGAAGAGAAGGCTCAAAATATATCAACCGGGACTAACTATTCCACTCGCTTCGTATTCGAATGTGAGGGAGAAAAATATTATTATGACATAAAGAACATGAGGCTGGACGAGATTTGCGAGAAGGCTCCCCGTGCCGGTATCAATGGATTGGTTTATCTGAAAGATGTAGATACTGCCAAAGAGTTGTTAATAGGAAAAACAGTCTATATACAATCTGAAAGTGCCCGGGTAGACGATGCCAACAATTATTCCGGCTATCAGAATATAGCAATTCCTGTCAATACGGAAGCTACAATTACCGCTATTGGAGTCGGCAGTCAGGCATATCCAGTGAAAATCGTATTCAAAGATACACAGGGACATTCTTATTATCTGGAAGTCGCTCTCTCGCGAACGAACTCCGGCATGGACCTGAATGATTTTCAAGGCGAAAAGAGAATGAAATATTTTTCAAATGCATTCAGTTTCACTAACAAGAGTCTGGGTACTATTGAAAGCCTGAAAAATAAATACTTGGGAATGACCGTTTATCCTAAAAAGATGCTGCCGGCCAAAAGAATCGTATCTTTTGAAGATAAGCAGACCGAATCACGTGTTCACTTGCCCCGATATACGGTTCTGCAAATAAAAGAGATTAAATTATCTCCCCCCGGCAGCCTGGCCACCCTGTCATTAACGGACAGGGACGGGGCAATCTATGAATTGGAAACAGATCTGAAATATGACGTGATTGTCAAAAATGATAATTATATCGAAGATTTTTTCGGATTCGAGGATATACATAAGAAATATCCGGGCATTACAGAAAAACGTTGGCAGATTATCTCCCGGGGAGATTTGGAGGCAGGGATGAGTACGGTAGAATGTCGTTTGTCCATTGGTGATCCGATAGAAATCGAGCTGAAAAAAGACAGTCGTTTCGAAACTTGGTTCTACAATGGCAAAACGCTGGAATTCGAAAACGGAACCTTGCAACGTTACAAATAAAAAGGAGTAGCTGCGCAATGATTATCTGAAAATAATCACGTATATTTGCCAAACCAATAAATCATAAATTATAATTCATTAAATACAGAAATGGGTAGAGTTCTTATTATTGGTGCAGGCGGTGTTGGCACTGTCGTTGCACACAAAGTGGCACAAAATGCCGATGTATTTACAGATATCATGATTGCCAGTCGTACGAAAGAGAAATGCGATAAAATCGTCGAGGCAATAGGTAACCCCAATATAAAAACAGCTAAAGTTGACGCAGACAATGTAGAGGAGCTGGTAGCCTTATTCAACGATTTCAAACCCGAAATGGTGATTAATGTGGCTCTCCCTTATCAGGATCTGACGATTATGGAAGCTTGTCTGAAAGCCGGAGTGAACTATCTGGACACCGCCAACTATGAGCCGAAAGATGAAGCTCATTTTGAATACAGCTGGCAGTGGGCTTATCACGATCGTTTCAAAGAAGCAGGTCTGACAGCTATCCTCGGCTGCGGATTCGACCCGGGAGTAAGCGGTATCTATACTGCTTATGCAGCTAAACATTATTTTGATGAGATTCAATATCTGGACATTGTAGACTGCAATGCAGGTAACCATCATAAGGCTTTTGCTACAAACTTCAATCCGGAGATCAACATTCGCGAGATTACACAAAACGGACGCTATTATGAAAATGGCAAATGGGTAACTACCGGTCCGCTGGAAATCCATAAAGACCTGACATACCCGAACATCGGTCCGCGTGACTCTTATCTTCTTTATCACGAAGAACTGGAATCTTTGGTGAAACATTATCCGACTATCAAACGTGCACGTTTCTGGATGACTTTCGGACAGGAGTATTTAACTCATTTACGCGTTATCCAAAACATCGGTATGGCACGAATCGACGAGGTTGATTACAACGGAATGAAGATTGTACCATTGCAATTCTTGAAGGCTGTATTGCCTAACCCGCAGGATTTAGGAGAAAACTACGAAGGAGAAACTTCTATCGGTTGCCGTATCCGTGGTCTGAAAGATGGTAAGGAACGTACTTACTATGTATACAACAACTGTAGTCACCAGGAAGCTTATCAGGAAACCGGTATGCAGGGAGTAAGCTACACCACCGGAGTTCCGGCAATGATTGGAGCCATGATGTTCTTCAAAGGCGAATGGAATCGTCCGGGTGTAAACAATGTAGAAGAATTCAATCCGGATCCGTTCATGGAACAACTCAATAAGCAAGGTCTTCCCTGGCATGAAGAGTTCGACAAGGATTTGGAATTATAAGCGTACACCTATTCATTAAAAGAAAGTTATGATAAACGTAGGAGATAAAGCACCGGAAGTCTTGGGTATCAATGAGAAAGGCGAAGAAATCCGTTTAAGTGCTTATAAAGGAAAAAAAATTGTGTTGTACTTCTACCCAAAGGACAGTACATCAGGTTGCACCGCACAAGCGTGTAACCTGCGCGACAACTATTCCGAACTACGTAAAGCCGGCTATGAAGTAATCGGTGTCAGCGTAGACAATGAAAAGTCGCACCAGAAATTCATCGAAAAGAACAATCTTCCTTTCACTCTGATTGCTGACACTGACAAAAAGTTAGTAGAAGAATTTGGAGTATGGGGAGAAAAGAAACTGTACGGACGTGCTTACATGGGTACTTTCCGCACTACTTTCCTGATTAATGAAGAGGGAATCGTAGAACGGATTATCACTCCCAAAGAAGTGAAGACCAAAGAACATGCCTCACAGATTTTAAATCAATAACTCCATTAATTATATAAGAATAAGGTATGGCAAAAAAAGACGAACTTAATTTTGAAACAGATAATAAAATGGCATCAAGCGAAAAACTAAAAGCCTTACAGGCTGCCATGGAAAAGATAGAAAAGAGCTTCGGTAAAGGTTCTATCATGAAAATGGGTGATGATAGTGTTGAACAAGTAGAAGTGATCCCAACAGGCTCTATTGCCCTGAACGTGGCACTTGGCGTTGGAGGTTACCCAAGAGGTAGAATCATTGAAATCTATGGCCCGGAGTCTTCCGGTAAAACAACATTGGCTATCCACGCCATTGCTGAAGCACAAAAGGCCGGCGGTATCGCTGCTTTTATTGATGCCGAACACGCTTTCGACCGTTTCTACGCATCTAAACTGGGCGTAAATATCGATGATCTTTATATCTCTCAACCGGATAACGGCGAGCAAGCGTTGGAGATTGCGGAACAACTGATTCGTTCTTCTGCTATCGACATCATCGTTATTGACTCTGTAGCTGCACTGACTCCTAAAGCGGAAATCGAAGGCGACATGGGTGATAACAAAGTAGGCCTTCAAGCACGTTTGATGTCGCAGGCTCTTCGTAAGTTGACAGCTGCTGTGAGCAAGACACGTACTACTTGTATTTTCATCAACCAGTTGCGTGAGAAGATCGGTGTTATGTTCGGTAACCCGGAAACAACAACCGGTGGTAACGCTTTGAAGTTCTACGCTTCTGTACGTCTGGATATCCGTGGTAGCCAACCGATCAAAGATGGCGAAGAGATTCTCGGTAAACTGACTAAGGTGAAAGTGGTGAAGAATAAAGTAGCACCTCCTTTCCGCAAAGCAGAATTTGACATCATGTTCGGTGAAGGTATCTCCCATTCCGGAGAAATCATCGACTTGGGTGCTGACCTGGGAATCATCAAGAAGAGCGGTTCATGGTATAGCTACAATGATACTAAGTTAGGACAAGGACGTGATGCCGCTAAACAATGCATCATGGATAATCCTGAACTGGCTGAAGAACTGGAAGGATTGATCTTCGAAGAATTGAAGAAGAAATAATTTGCTTTAATTCTGCTTTATCCGCAGGCTAAAACTGAATAAACAAAGGTGGGAGAAAGTCGTTTACTACGATCATTCTCCCACCTTTTTCTCTTTTATATAGTTCTCTCTTTTTTCCTCTTATACAAAATAAATGTATGCCAATGTGCTCAAGCTGATTATTACCCAAAGCAAAATTCCTTGAACCAAAGGCTTTATTCCAACTGCTTTCAATACATCAATAGAAAGAGAAGCACCGATGAAAAACATGGTAATCGTCAGAGTTTTACGGGCAATACCGTTAATAGCCGCTCCCAATTGTGGTACTCCATCCAGCAAATAAGTATTTACTACCAATGCCAACACGAAGAAAAAGATAAACCATGGAATACTTATCTTTTGTCCTTTGCTCTTGAAAATAAAGGAAGTAGCAAAAGCCATCGGGATAATCCAAAGCGCACGGGTCAGTTTAATAGTGGTTGCCACTTTCAATGCTTCTTCGCCATAAGCAGCTCCTGCACCTACTACAGAACTGGTGTCATGAATGGCAATGGCCGCCCATGTTCCGAATTGTTGCTGATCCATATTTAATGCATGACCAATGGCAGGGAAAATGAAAAGTGCAATAGCGTTCAAGATAAAGATTGTACCTAATGCCACAGACATTTCACTGTCCTTCGCTTTCAACACTGGTCCCACTGCTGCGATAGCACTACCACCACAGATAGCAGTTCCCGAACTGATAAGATAAGCTGTATTACGGTCGATCTTGAACAACTTACGTCCAATAAACCAACCTATTACCAAGGTTCCGATCACCGAAATGACCGTAAACTCCATACCTTCCTTACCGGAAGCTAAAGCAGAATGAAGATTCATACCAAATCCCAATCCTACAACTGAATATTGCAACAGATATTTAGAGGTTTTCTTATTAAACTTAGGATGTGCTTGTCCGCAAGTCAATGCAAAAATAAGTCCGAGGAACAAAGCAACCGGAGGAGTTACCCAAGCCGACCATGCTTCCAATCCTGGAATATAGTCTAAAAAAAGAAAGAAAGTCAGAGTAGAAAGCAGTGCAACATAAATCATTTTATTATTTGCCTGCAAAGTTTTTGTAGCTGTTGAAATCATATCTTTTTATCTTTAATTGTTTTCCGGGTGCAAAGGTACGGTAAACAATCAAGACCCGCCAATAGTTTCTAATTATGCATTATAACTTTTAATTATAAGCATACGCTTCCCTACAACTACTCTTACACTGTTATAATGTCTTTCCCAAAAGGTGATAATGCCAAAGCTGCCAATTTAAAGTGCTGTAAGCCAAAAGGAATACCAATGATAGTAATACATAATATAGCCCCGAAAACCAAATGGGACAGACAGATCCAAATGCCACCCAAAAATATCCACAGGATATTCATCAATATATAAAGGCAACCGCCAGAGCGGTTTCCACTTCTTACCTCTTTACCGAAAGGCCACAAAGCAAGTCCTGCCAGTTTCAAGGTTTGCATACCAAACGGAATACCAATAATGGTAAGCATCATCAATATGCTTGAGATGAGGTATTCAACAGCAGTAAAGATACCACCAAGCAACAACCACAATAAATTCATTAAACAGCCCATATATAAATTGTATTAGTTATTTTTCCAATTTTCTTTTTGTTGTCTCATCCACTTTACCCTGATGTCACTTATTCTCTAGCATTATCATCCATTTCCAAATGGGAATCACCTCTATTGTAAAACCATCCTGTTCCACCGTACGTTCTTCATTACGAGTCACAATTTGTAACTTCTCCGCCTTTAAGAACTTTGCTGTTTTCAAAAGCCCATTTACTTCACGAGTAAAAGTTTGAGTATCAGAAATATTATATGATGCTTGAACAAGCCATTTCTGATCAGGGATATAAAAATCAACTTCTACATTTTGATTATAGAAATATAGCTCCTTTCCAACCATTCTATATAAAGAGACAGCTACTAAATTCTCCAACAACAAAGTTTCCGGATTAAAGATAAACAGATTCAAAATGCCATTATCAATAAAATAGTATTTCCGGTTACTCTCTCTTTCCGCAAAACGAGCTGCATAATTTTCAATACTGAATATCAGCCAAGTTTCTTCCAAATATCCCACATAGTCAATAACTGTTCGCACCCCCACGCTCTCTCCCGCTGAAGATACTATATTTTTAAGTCGATTGTAAGAAGAGGGTTGCATGACACTTTCAGCAAGTTTTTTCACCAACAAACTCATCGAATCCGAATTACGTAGTGCATAACGGGCCACCAGATCACCAAAGAATATTTTCTGATAAAGCCCGCTCAACCAAGAACGTTTATCTTTAAATGCTATCAATTCAGGAAATCCCCCATTATAAAAATAAGCATCAAAAGTGCGCACCACTTCATTACGTAAACTTGGAGTATAAAGCCAGTTTGTTTTTAAGATTATATCCTGCGAAAGAAGAAACTCACGAAAAGAATACGGATATACCTCCTGAATAAGAAAACGCCCGCCTAATGTCGTAGCAATCTCACTACTCAACATCTTCGCATTACTTCCAGTCACATATACACGATATTTTTTATCTACCAACCGACGAACGAACTTTTCCCACCCGTCTACAACTTGTATCTCATCCAAAAAGAAGATAGGCTGATAGGGGAAAGTCTCTTCGTATGCCAATTTTATATCGTTCAACTCTTCTGATTTCAAGCCGATAAAACGCTCGTCCTCAAAATTGATATATAGTATTTCTTCTATCGTATGCCCTTTATTCAGCAGTTGGTGTATCCGCTGATACATCAAATAGGATTTTCCGGCCCGGCGAATACCTAAAAATACATAATTACCTGCATCCTCAAAAGTGAAAGGACGTTCCATAAATGTTATATCTTTGACAAACTCTTGATTTTCACCAATTATTTGCTTTATTTGTTCCTTGTCCATATCTGGTATTGTTCTATATACAAAATACAAATATAGTATTTTTGTTTCGTATACAAAACAAAAAAAACGGTTATTTATTTCAGATAAGGAATAAACTCATAGCTATAACAGCACCTATCACATTGCCGACTTATTCTTATATACGATCTTCAACATCAACATATGAAGTAAATGTACATGATATTTCTCTCAATATATTCATATTTATTATCTAAGACTCACAATTGTGGATAATGTTGCACATACAAAACCAATGCTTCAGAAAAGTCAATATCAATACCTTGCAATTTCAACTTTATAGATTCACAACTTGCCCAACAAATACCACAAAACATATCCAACGGCCACCAAATAAATGAAACTATTGCCAATAAGAATATTATCCTAGATAACATCTTGATTAAGCAATTAAGAATATAGGATAACCATCCCTCTAAAACGCAAGGAATCTGTATAATAGAGAAAAGTATAATTAATATTGTCCTCATTCTAATTCTTCAAGTTTATATTTAGAAAAGGAGTATTCAAAACAAATTCATATTCTTTCAGAATAATGTCAGGCAATAAATAATCTTCTTTATCTGGCATATCTTCAAGAATAGTAACATCCGAAATATTCAGATTAAGACGAATCCTTTTGAAAAAACTTATTTCTGAATATTCTATTTTATTATCAACTTCTATCATTTGAATGGCAATCCTCACAATATTAAGTTCCTGTGTTTCTGTTAAAGACATATTAGCAATATCTTTCAAATAATCATTCAGAAATGATATGCCCTGCTGATTTATATCTGCTACGTATTCATTCAACTTGTTTTCCACATCCACCACAGAGAACAATTCGTTATTAGAAACGTAGCTCCTTATAAATTCCAATTCTTTAGGCGCAATATCCCCATCGCATGCCATACAGCAAAATGCTGTTTTTAAATACAACTCATTTATTTCCATAATTCTACTAATTAAATCCAATTTTCCTTCGTTGATCAAATTTTGTTTTTATTCCTAAGAATTTATCTCTGATAGCTTCATGCTCATGTATGACATCTATCGAGATACTTGGTTTAGAAGTTTTAATAACCTCCTCCAATACATTCATTGTAATCTTTCCCATTTTTCTCCGAAAAGTCAATCGAGCCGCCATGTCAACAATCAATTTAATATCCGCCGAAATATAGTTTTCTGTTAGTAATGCAAGTCTTTCATAATCAATACCGAAATCAACCTTTCTCTTTTGCAGATTTAATTCAAACATACTTTTACGTGTTTCTTTATCGGGTTGGGGAATATAGTATTTCAATTCTAAACGCCCTGCACGCAAAGCAGCTTTATCTATTTCTGTCGGTTTATTAGTAGCACCAATGACCAAAACTCCATTCTGACCACAATTATTCAATTGTGCCAAAAATTCATTGACTTCACCAGCCTCACTAACATTAGTTTGTCTGCTACGGTCTTTAATCATAGCATCTATTTCATCGAAAAACAAGATTGTCGGTGCATTCTTGCGAGCATCATCAAAAATTGCAGCTATTTTGCCTTGTCCACCATGAATATATGGAGATGCCACATCCGAACATTTGATATATCTATAATGAATTCCTGCTTCTTCGGCAAATTTTTCTGCAAAGAACGTCTTGCCGCATCCCGGAGGACCATAAAACAGTAAACCATTAGGAATGAACAAGCCTAATTCCTTCGCTTGCTCCGGGTGTTGCAGCAAATCAATAACATCAGATTGAAGTTGCACTTTCAAATCTACCATACCTGCTACATCAGCAAAACCTTTTCCAACCTTCCTAACTGGCACACACGTATTTTCTACCAAACTAGTATTTACTTTATCTTCATTAGATAACTTCAAAACCTTTATTTCACCATTTAATGCCTTTAAAAACTCATCAGCAGATTTAAAACGACTATCAATATCAAGAGACAACGCTTTATGTATCGTATTTATAAGTTGCTCATCCAATTCAAATTTATTTGCATCAAGTATTTTGAGAGGTTTCTGCCTTCCTTCTTGAACCGCATCTATCAATAAAATCCTTTCCTTTTGAAATAAAGACAGATCCATAAAATAAGGAGGTAAACCAAATAAAAGATGATAAAGTAACGCTCCTACTGAGAATAAATCTGTTTGTGGAGAAAAAATCCCATTGAATGCTTCAGGAGCTGTATAAAATGGATTTACTCCTTCTTTTATAAAACCAAAGTTTTGGTCTATGTATCTGGCATGCCCAAAATCTATAATTTTAGGTACTACTATTTCACTTGACAAATCAAGCATTACGTTCTGAATCGTTAATTCATTATGAATAACCGGACGAGAAAAATTATGAATGCATTTCAAGCCATTCAATACACCTGCTACAATTTGCTTTGCCTGATATACGCTACAGGTCTGTTCACGAGTCAAATATTGAGCAGCAGTTTCCCCTGCAATAAAATCAAAAACAATACAAACAAACCTTTGACCATTCAATTGTAATGTTAAGTTATCACGATACATTGTGATATTGGGATGCTTTAATTGCTTGGTAATCTGTAGTTCCAATACATTACCATCATCATCAAATTGCGAATGATGTAATTTTGCACAATTAATAAGTTTGAGGAATAAGTTATTCCCCAAACCATCTTTTACGCGATAAGTTTCAGCACACATTCCCTGCTTTACCAAGAAAACAACTGTGTAACCGTTTATCTTTTGATTTTTACTCAATATAGGCATATTCAATAACAATAGTTAGAACTCCGGTTTCTCATTTTCAGGCATATCTATCACATCAATAACAGCACAGACAAGTGGATGTAAAGTTTCTACCATCGGATTATTATTCACCATTTCCATTCCTTGATTAAGCAATTGCCGGGCACGGTTTGCATCCTTCCATGCATATTGCCTAAAATTCTGACTATAATGTCGTACAAAACCAACCAACTGATAAATTAAAGTGACAGTAATAAACAGAGAATTTATATCAGCTAATACTTGCCGTCCCACCTGAACATCCTTTTGACAAATCACCACATCTGTCTGACGACGAAGCTCCTCTACCTGATTATCATATTTACTCCCTAAATCACTATTCGCCTTTTCCAACCTGTCAAATTCGGTTCTTAATTCAGCTTCTATAGAATCCCACTCATGTTCTTTCTCTACTCCTTCTATTTTAAGAAATGCTCGACGCAAATCTGCCAGCAAATGCATTTTGCCATCATCACTATCTTTCTCGCCATCAAACCGCCCGGTAATATCATTCAGCATATTTTGAACTTCAATGGTTTCCGATTCTTTAATAGCCGGACTTGATTGCAACGAAATCAATTTCTGCTTTGCTTCATCGAGTCGGTTTTGTAAATCATAAATATCAACTCCCGTCGAACGCTGCGCTACCTCTATAACTTTTTCAACCGTTTCTCCAATAATCGGGAATGTCACTTCCATTATCATTTGTTGAGAACGATCAACTTTTAGTATTATATCCAAATCACTATCTGCCGGAATAAGTGCAGGTACATCATCTCCATTTATAGAGACATTAAACACATGGTCATTATAAATGGCACTTGTTCCTTCTACATTATATTCACCTTGATAAATTGGTATAACCATATTATCTGCTGACATACCCGGGCGAAGTTGTCTGGGCGTCTTTAAACCATTACGCACTCCAATGGCTGGAATAGGTTGATTTTTCTCTACCCCTTTAAGAGGTATAAAAATATCTCTATTCAAGCTTCTGTCATGTACTTCAATACCTATATTATATGGTAATACAGCATTACCGACCACAATGCCCTGCATTATATTCACCTCATTGGGAAAACAAGGAATTGAAGTACCCTTGTCATCATAAGCTATAATAGTGAACACATTAGTCTTCCCTTCCATCAACTGACATTCCACTACATCTCCAATTTCATTAATTTCTATCTTGCCACTCGACCAACCTCTATCATTTCTTATAAGTTCCACAAAAACTTTAGAAGAAAGCCTCCCTGTACATTCATCCGGTAATAATTTAACAGATACAAATTCCACAACTTCTACAGAACTAGATTCATAAGAAAGTCCTAAAGCAACAGTCCCAAAGCTGATCTTTTCTGTCACTTCACTATCAATACCCGAAGCATATAACGCAGCCCCTTTAGCAACAGCAGTCATCGGATCAACACTTGTATCAACATTAGATGTTATTTGTTCTTTTAGCATTTCACGCAATACAGGAGAATATGTAGGCCCTCCAACAAGAATCAAAGAATCTAAATCACCTCCCTGTATATTGTTTCGTTTGAGTAAGTCTTTGCAAATATTGATAGCTTTTTGAAAAACAGGAGCAACAACTTCCTTTATTTGCTGCTGAGTAACAACTATATCCAATTCCAATTCTGCCCCCTCATCATCCTCTCCAAATTCATCTAATTGGGAAGTTATATCACAATGTGGTTTAAAAGACAATTGATTCTTTGCCTGCTCTGCATAAAACTTCATAGCATCCCGCAATATCTGCTTCTTGGCATCATCTGCTAGGATTTTATCAATAACATAATTTTCCTGAAGATATGGAATTATGATTTCATCCACAATTGCATAATCTAAATTTTTACCACCAAGATAATTATCCCCCTCCGTATCCTTGACTTGCATGATTCCATCCTCCACCTTCAGTAAAGCTGCATCAAATGTCCCTCCACCAAAGTCAAACACCAACCACACACCATCTTTCCTAGCAGAACTTAGTCCATAGGCCATAGAAGCAGCAATAGGTTCTTGCAGCAATTCGCAATGTTCAATACCAGCAAGAATTGCAGATCTTTTAGTTGCAGCTATTTGGTCTGCTTTAAATTTTGCAGGAATTGTAATAACAGCAGCATTGATTGAATCATCTGATACAAAAGACTTCAAAGCTTTCAACACTTCCGATGACAAATCCTCGGAAGAAAATGAACACCCCATATTAGAAGTTTCATAAGGAGTGTCCAGTCCCATTGTTCTCTTAAACTCAATAAAGACGTTTTCATTTTGTCTAGACCATTTCTTCGTAGCCCTAGATTTATCCTGACGAAGGTCATTATATGCACTATCCCCTACCTTGATAACCTTTTTCTTAGTAAACGAAACGCAGGAAGACAAGGTATCTTTTAAAGTATCTGTTTTTTTTATACATGGATCTCCATTTTCCATTCTACAAATTGCGGAATTAGTTGTTCCTAAATCTATTCCGTATTTCATTTTTACCTGTACCATATTACATATTATTTAAAGGTTTTGACTTACTGTTATCTGCGCTGATTGTATCATTACTCCCCTATAGTTGATTTGAGGTTTAATAATACTAGTTATAATTTGCTCACCTTCTTTCAATTCTTCATCCTCAACAAAGTTTGCAGTAACTTTCATCCCATCGCTATAAGTTTTTCCTAACATATCAACTAACTCATAACCATTAGCTTTCAAATTATCTTTCATCTGAATGATAGACTTTGAAAGTTGTTTATAGCCACGAACTCCCTTATCCATTTTATAAAGCGTCATTTCCATAAATGTAATACGGTCAGCCAATGTCTTTATTAAAGAATGATCTGGGGCAACATTCTCAATTTGCGCTACCTGTATAGAAGATAATGTTACAAGTGAGGCTGTAATCTTTTGCATCTCAATCATATCTAAAGAAAATTGATTAAGGATATCCTCATTCAGCTTATCAGCTTTAATCTTCAATGCGGTAACATCTAAATATCCTTTCGCAATTCGTCTATGTAGTAACCAATAAACCACAAACGAAATAATCGCAAAAAATAGGAATAAAGAAACACCCCACACAGTTCTTGATTTTAAATCATTAGTAGTTGCCTTTGCCTGCAAAGATGTATTTGCTTCATCAATTCTAACCCCCAATTGATTTACTATGTCTTCAATATTTCGATTAGTTGACTCTATAGTAGAGCTCATAGATTCTAACTTTTTACTTTGACTATCAATCATTTCCTTTTGAATTTTAATACCTCTTTTCAGTACCTCATTTTCCAATTTTAGAATTTTCAAAGATTGCTCTAATCCCAAAATATGCTTTTGATGTGCTTCATACAAACTATCTGTTTGTGAATAAAGCTTTGCAGTACATACTAATGTACAAATAAGAATGATAAAAATTTGTTTCATGACTAATATCTTGATGTTGATATATAATAATTTACACTATAGATTCCCCCAGTCAAATCTTCTTTCCCTGCAAAATTTCGTACCCTACTAGCATCAACAGAAGCAACAATACGATAAGAGCCCGATTTCAGTTGCACACCTTGGGAATCATAAGAACTTATAACTATCCGCTTACTTTCCGTACCACTATATAAAAGCGTTAAAGTATATTGAGTATCATTTTTTACGGTAACCGTAGTATATGCACTTTTTCCATACCCTATTTTATCCATAGATGGCAACTGACCATAGTTTCCACTTCTAAAAACATCAGCAACTTCCAAGTCAATTATCTTTTTCATAGCCTCTGACCTATGAACGCCATTAGGGTATAAATTAAGATATCTCTGAAACATAACGAGCATACCTCTTTCTGAAGCGGTTTGCCAAGCTCTGTCTTCTGAATTCCATACCACTTGCTCCCTCCTTATTTGTTCATTACGTTCATACTCTAACCTTTTCTTTTCCTCATCTAACTGTTTTATAGCCTTGTTTAAATAAGGATGTTTATACTCTTCTTTAAAACGATAATTACTAGAATATTTATCAATAAAAAGACTTAAACTTAATGAATCATTAGCTGCTCGCAATTCATTTTCATATTGCTTATTAATCCAGTCTCTCACTTCTGATATTTTTTCACTATGAGGATATTTATCTATAAAGTTCTGACATTTTTCTATCGTAATTTCTGCCTTTAATTTATCAAAAGAAATGATGTCTCTTCTTTGATATGTATACCAAGCATAGAATATGCTAAATATTATCACTAATCCCATAAGCACATGTAGTCCATTGCGTATGTATGAATTACTACTCTGAGTAACTTTAACCAAACATTTAGCTAGTGCATTCAGAACAAAGAAAATCCCAAGCAATAGATATAGTATTAATTGTGGCATAATCTTCAATTATTACTAAGTACAATGGTTAATATAATAATGACAGCAATTATAAATCCCCAAGACAGTATATTGGACCAATCTACCCCATCAATCTTCTGTTGAGCTTCAGTTCTATGCCTTCCATTGGGGAATTGAGCAAGATAATTACGATATTCACTCCTCGTATCTGATGTAATACAATTTTTCCAATAAACTTCATCTGCAACATTTTTTCTCGCCTCATCTTTATATTTCCCAGCAGGATATTTCTGCAAATAAATCTTATAATCATCAATAGTCTTACAACATCCAAAGGATATCTCTTCCATTTTATTTTTTGCAGAAGAAATATATCGTCCCTTAGGATAAGCATTCAAATACCTTTGATAGTCTTCAGCAGTCTTACAAGTATGATAGAAACAATCTTCCCACTTTTGACTAATAGGTAGTTTACTGTTCGGATATTTTTTTCTAAAAGCAGAACAACTTTGTGTTGTCACACAAGCATTGAAGTCGTATTCTTCCATTTTAGCTCCAATTTCCACAACAAACTTTCCATTAGGGAATACACTTAGATATTTTTGACAAGAAGAGGAATCCTTACATTTTTTAAACATCTGTAATTCAGAATTCATATCAAGTTGAATTGCCTGATAAGTCGAAATCCCAAGCCCCAATACTTGCTCTTTCAAAGAAGCACGATTTTGAGAATACCTGTTAATTTCAAAATCTTTTTCCATATCCAATTTATCCATATATAAAATAGCTACCCATGCTTCCTGAAATACTGCTTTCACTTTACGAATAATTCGTTCTCTATCTATCAATAATTCAAACTGAAGATTTTGATTATTTACACTGTTAAATTCCTCAATGACATTATACAGCGCAGCATTTACAATCAAAGTTGAAAGTCTTAAATAATAAGAATCTGTACTTCCTAACTCTTCTTTTATAGACATGAGATAAGGTACACACTTTTTAATCAGATCAATCGCATGTTTGATTAAACTAGGTAAAGCTTGATACTTGAGCAATTCCGCTTTTATAAATTTATCGTATTCTTTGACAGCTATTGGAGCTAGTTCTTTTCTTTTTTTATCCAATATTTCTATATTCTCCTTGCATCGATCTTTTGTAAGTTTACCAATGGCAATAGAATAAGCATAACTTTGGAGGTCATAAGCTATGTCAATTTTCACATATTCATCCTCATCAGTATTATTATAGTAATTAATCCCACATTGCAAAATCTGCTTTGCCAAATTATCTGCAATCATTTGATATTGCATATCACTTTTTTTCAAGAGACTTCTGATAATGTCAAGAGGTTCTTTCGTATTATTCTTCAAAGAAAATCCAGCTCTATATTGAGCATTAAAATCATCATTCTTCACATTCTTTGCTTTTGCTATTTCAGCACTGATAATCGCTATGGGTTCAGCAATCGCCTTATCCTTCAAATAACTATTATCCTCTTCAGATGTCCCATATTTAAAAAATAATTGCATTAAATTCTGAATAGGAGCTTCTACTAGAAGTTCATTTATAAATAACCGCGCTAAATCATCTTCTGGCAACTGATATGTACTACCACAAACTTCTTCAACAAAGGCTACCCGATAATCATCATTATGAATAACTTTCGTTATGGTTTGAACAGCTGTTACCTGATCATTCTGTATTAATGATAATACACCAAGATTGATTAATGATGAAAATGTTTCTTTCTTTCCAAACAGCTCTTTAGCTTTCTCCGTTTCTCCCTTTTGCAAATACCCCATAGCTATCTCATCAATAGAAGTTACTTTGATAAACCAAAAAAGTGCATATTTCAGTTGATCTTGCGGCAAGTTAATGCTTCCATTGGTATGCTCCATATTTTCAACTAAACGAACCGGAGCTGGAATCAGATTTAACAGATCTAGTGGAAAGCTAACAGATTTACCGACTTTCAAATAGGCCTTCATTTTATTCGCATTGGCTATGCGATCCTTAATCGGAGAGTTAGAATATACACCCAGCAGTCTATAAGGGTTGCCGCTAATTATGTTCATGTTGATTTTACGAACTATGTAGCAGTCAAATTCCCCAAACTGCAGATTAACAATAGAATGTCTGTTATTTATAAAAAAAGCTCTAAGTTTGCAGTTAATAGATAAGAGGTCGGAAATTTATTTTAAAAAAGTCAAGCGAGACGAATAATTACCTCCG
>NZ_JAJKHN010000094.1:0-24038 GCF_020982715.1 Bacteroides sp. 1_1_30 | reverse complement strand
AAAGTGAGTAAAAAGGGATAATTATTAACTTGGAAATAAAGAGATAAAGAATTTACCACCAAATTTGACGAAGAACCTAAATCTCTTTCAGAGAGCAACAAGCGGTAGCATTACGAATATTATACATTGGCTGCTTTCTTCTGCTTATTCTTAGGAGCACGCGGCCGGTCTTTATCAGCTCCGGTATCATTTTGCTGTTTCATCCATTTTTGCAGTTCCATCGTCAGTTCTGCCTTCTTCTTACTATATTTCTTCATATCCGCCAGATTATTCATTTCAAACGGATCTTTCTTGATATCATATAGTTCGAACTCGGGACGATTCTTATAGCGATTCATGATTTTATGTGCCTGATCCGTGTCCTGTGCTTTCCACGAGAGATACCATTCTGCCTTTTCAATATGCTTTTCTACGTATGTCTCTTCCGGAGTCAAGTTCCAGATTAGACGATAGCGTCCGTCTGAAATAGAACGGATTGGATATGCCGGACCTTCCGGAACATTGTTGTGAACATGATAAGCATACTTATGGTGTGTCTTTGTTTTCCCTTGAAATACATCTACCAGACTCTTTCCATCTATTACATCAGGAACCTTTCCACCTGCAACATCGATAAATGTAGGAAGAAGGTCTTCATATTGCACAATAGCGGAAGTCTCCGTACCGGGTTTAATGACACCCGGCCAGGAAGCCACCATCGCCGACTTGACACCGGCACTCCAATTGGTCCATTTGGCTCCGGCAAATTGCGTACCCTGCTCGGATATGAAAATGACAAGAGTGTTCTGCAACAGATTCTTTTCTTTCAGAATCTGCATAGCGTCACCCACCTGTTGATCAAGCAAGCCGACTTCCGCCAAATATCTGGCATAGTATTCACGTGTTACTTCCGTGTCGATAAACTGTGGCGGCAACTGAAGTTTCTTCCGGTCGAAGACGGAAGCGTCACCACCCGTCCAGGGAGCGTGCGAATTAATAGAAGCCAAGACAAGGCAGAAAGGTTGGGAAGCATCACGCTCCATAAACTTCTCGATACCTTTGGTATGATAGTCAGTGTTTGGGCTTGTACATCCTTTGGGGAATCCCGGTACATCTTCGAACGGGAAGTTAGCCAAAGGTTTGATATGCCACTTCCCGGCCAATCCAACCCGATAACCCAGATTTCCCAGATAAGTGGGAAGAGATTTTACATCGGCATTGACCGAGCTATGGTTGGCGTAACCGCCATGATGCATCGGATACATACCTGTATAAACACAATGCCGGGTAGGCGTACTCATCGAAACAGAATTATACGCACTGTTGAACTTTATCCCCTGTCGAGCCAATGCATCTATATGGGGAGTCTTGTTGTTGACCGCTCCGAAACAGCCTATATCGTAATAGGAGCAGTCATCGGCTATGATTAATAATATATTAGGCTTTGAAGGAGTTTGGGCAAACCCGTTTCCTATCGCCAATCCGCCTAAGAGGCATAAACTAATCATTGATTTTTCCATCTTGTATTATTTTCAATTCATAGGGTTAACAGATTCAACGTACTACTTTCCATTCTTTAGGAGCTTTGAATCCGTCACGACCTTTACCGTAAGGTACTTCCGGTATACAAGGAGTGATCGTGTCATATTTCAGGGCAACCTCATACAAAGCTTTCACAATTTTCTCGTTTCCTGCGCTGGCATTTTTCTTTTCGTAAGGATCTGTTTTATAATCAACCAGGAAGTCCTGTTTCAAATCCAGTCCCGGTTTCATACCTTTTCTTATCAGTTTATAGTCTTTATTGACTACTGCTCCGTGTCCCAGATAAAAATCGCGGTCGATACAGGTCTTTTTACCGTTTAATACAGGGAGGATGCTGATACCGTCATATTCACGTTTCGGACGGCTGTGATCTCCTACCAAATCTTTCAATGTGGGAACAAGGTCAACAAAACCTGTCACCTGTGAACTCAAGTTCTTATATTGTTTCTCTGCTTTCTTCCAATAAAGAACAGCAGGTGCATGTACCCCTCCGTCCCACTCGTCGAATTTATGTCCACGCAAAGGTCCTGATGAAGATCCCGGAACACCGGCAGTGCCGTTATCACTAAAGAAGATAAAGAAAGTGTTGTCCATAATTCCTTTCTTCTTCAAGGCATCTACAATAGCACCGATTCCCCTGTCCATACAAGAAACCATTGCACTATAAGTCACTTTCTTCTGTTCTTTCGGTGTCAGGCTGTCGAAATTGTCAGTATAGAGTTTTATATCTTTTTCCTGTGCCTGCAAAGGGGTATGAGGTGCGTTATAGGCCACATACAACATAAACGGACCTTCTTTCTCGTATGCATCGATACAGCGGATGGCTTCTTTGGTTATCAATTCGGTAGAATATCCTTTGTCGTGGCAGGTTTCCCAGTCGTTGTGCCAGTCCAGTTCACCTTCACGCGTCAGGTCGAAATAATCTATCGCACCGTTCAGATGACCATAGAAATGCGAAAAGCCCCTATTCATCGGATAATGCACTTTCTTGGTATGCCCCAAATGCCATTTACCAATAATAGCTCTGTTCTTATATCCGTTACGTGCCAGCATATCGGCCATCGTTTCTTCATTCTCATCCAGTCCGTCCTCACGCCAGGGCGGAATAACAGCCGAACGGACACCAAACCGGTTCGGGTAACGTCCCGTCATCAGCCCCGCACGGGTGGGCGTACTGATGGGAGAAGTGTAAAAGCGTTCGAGTTCCACTCCTTCGCCCACCAGAGCATCCAAACAGGGAGTCTTGATTTCACTACCATGAAATCCTACATCACCCCAACCCAAATCGTCGGCCAATACAATCACAATATTAGGACGCTCTGTCTGCGCATGAAGAAATGCCGGAAGCAGAGTACATCCACAAAGCAAACCAAAAAATTCTTTTTTCATGATATACGATTTATAAATTACATTCTGTGTTTTATTCGTTTTGATGTGTGACGGCTTATTTTCTCTTTCCCGGCATGTGTTCGAAGGCACGCATCTCGGTAGGTTGTCCTTCGTCTCCACAATCCTTCATCCAGCGTTTCAACTCTTTATCCAAGCGGCTGATGGTAGAAGCTTGTTTCGCGTCCTCCGCCAGATTTTTCATACAATACGGGTCGTTCTTCACATCATACAATTCGATAGCCGGACGATGCTGGTATTTAGTCGTCATCGCTTTTGCATGACTATCCGTTTCCGCCAGACTTTTCCACTCTTTAAACAAAGGAGATTTTGTTTCAACATTCTGGAAAGTAGCTTCCGGGGTGAGATTGACAATATATCTGTATCGGCCGTCGTATACCGAACGGATGCCATAATAAGGCGATCCGGCATTGATGCCTCTCGTGGTCTGAAGGGAGAAAGAATATTTCTTGTGTGCTTTCTTCTTGCCTGTCAATACCGGTTTAAAGCTTTCGCCATCTACTTTTGCCTGCGGCTTTCCTCCTATTATGTCGACAAAAGTTGGGACAATATCTACATATTCCACCAATGCGTCACTTACGCTTCCCGGCTTAACCACTCCCGGCCAACGAACGATACAGGCAGAGTGTACCCCCGCATCATAACAAGTCCATTTGGCAAAAGGCAGGCTGTTGCCTTGTTCACTCAAATATACGACAACAGATTTATCCGTCATTTTTTCCTTATCTAAAATAGAAAGGACGTTGCCAAATTCCTGATCCATATAATTGATCTCTGCCAGATAATGGGTAAACAACTCGCGAGTCTGGGGAATATCTACATACATAGGAGGCAGTGTCAGTTTGTCCGCATTAAATTGAGAGGCATCGCCTTTATTCCAGGGAGTATGCGGTTGATTGGAGGCTACAAACAGACAGAAAGGTTCGCCTTTCGCCTTGCAATCGGAAATAAATTTCTGAATTGCTTCAAAATTCAAGTCCCCACCTTTCAAAGGAGGTACATAAAGGTCGAAAGGAAATACTGATTTCGGGGCAATATGCGATTTTCCGATCAATGCGACTTTATAACCCAACGGTTGCAGATGATGTACAACGCTCAATGTTCCTTCATTGGCACAAGTATGATTGGGGTAAGCTCCGCTGCGTACAGGCCACAAACCGGTATATAGATTGTGCCGGGTAGGCGACGACATCGGAACGGCCTGATAGGCTTGTGTGAAGCGTACTCCCTGTGTGGCAAAGTGGTCGATATTCGGAGTCTTCGAATCAACACTACCATAACAGCCCAAGTCATAATAAGAACAATCGTCGGCTATGAACAATAGGAAGTTCGGTTTTTCCGTTTGTTGGGCGAAAGACAGGCTGGTAGCTCCCAAGGCTACGGATGCACTTACTAGTAATTTATTCATTTTGTGTTCCTCCTTTATTTATTTCTTCGGATGTTTCGGTAATACAAAGTTTGAATTCGCCCATTTCTCCCATTCGGCAACTAACTTGGTAAGCACTTCAGGGTGCTGTTCTGCCAGATTGTTACGTTCGGTACGGTCTTTAACCACATCGTACAATTCCCACTCTTTTCCTTTTTCGTCGCGGATTGCTTTCCAGTTTCCCCAGCGGATCGCTCTATTGTTCTGATGTTCCCAATACATATATTCATGGATAGAGTCTGCTTTCTTTTGAATAGCAGGGAAAAGGCTACTGCCTACCAATGGATATATTTTGTTTCCGCCGTGATAAGTTTCCGGATAGGCGACTCCTGTTGCTTCCAGGATGGTCGGCATAATGTCCGGCAGATAACCGGGAACACGGCACCATTCACCTTTCTTATTCTTCAGATTGCTTTTCCACGACACGATGAGAGGGGTAGAAATACCTCCTTCATAAGAACGGCATTTGTATTTACGGAACGGAGTATTGGAAACCTGTGCCCATGCTCTTCCGTAAGAAGGGAACACGCTACAAGCCGGATTGTTGATTTCAGACACTTTCCCGCCTCCCAATTCAGCGTATGGCTCGGCACAAGCACCGTTGTCGGACAAGAACATGACAAGCGTGTTATCCAACTTACGATTCTTCTTCAGGTAGTCCAGCAGTTTTCCTACATTATAATCTACACAATGCACCTGCGCTGCATAAACGGCCATCCGGTAGGCTACTTCATCTTTTTCCTTCTCTGTCAGTTCGTCCCACTTCCGGTTCTCCCATTCGGCGAACTCTGTATTCGGATCAATAATTCCCAACTTAGTCATCCGTTTGCGTCTTGCTTCACGAATTTCATCCCACCCTTTCTCACGATAGATCTTCGTGAATTTTTGAATATCTTCTTCTTTTGCCTGCAACGGCCAGTGAGGAGCGTTGAATGCCAGATATAGGAAGAAAGGTTTGTCGTCTTTCTGCTCATCAACAAAGCGGATTGCGTAATCGGTAAATGCATCTGTTGTATAATAAGGTGCTTCCGGCTCCGGAAGTTTTGTATTGTCAAGGGTTAAGCCGCGTCCTCCCGATGGACGGAGATAACTGCAAGCTCCTGCCAAAATTCCGTAGAAGCGTTCAAATCCCCGTTGCAAGGGCCACTTTTCTTCTCCATGCATTCCCAGATGCCATTTACCTGCCATATAGGTATGGTAGCCGCCTTCTTTCAGAACTTCGGCTATTGTGACACAATTGCGGTTGAGGAATCCTTTGTATCCGGGTACACCCCAATCATTCGGACTCTTCTGACCGGGATTTTTAAACGGGTCTTCGGACATCTGACCGATACCTGCCTGATGTTGATATAGTCCTGTCATTAAACTGGCCCGGGCGGGGCAAGAACGTGAAGTGTTGTAGAATTGTGTGAAACGTACTCCTTTGGATGCCAACGCATCAATATTAGGGGTCAGTATTTCTCCACCATAGCAGCCGATATCGGAATAACCCATATCATCTACCATAATCAGTACGACATTCGGCTTCTCTTGTGCCGAACAAAACGATGCCATCAGTAAGGGGGCAGTCATTAAGAAATTCTTCTTTACCATAGTATTATCAATTATCTGGAAAACAAAAGTAGAGAAGTTTAAGGAAAAGGAAGGAAAAATGCTAATCAATAAAGAACAAAATCAGGTATATGTGATACCCGAAAAGAAAATTCCCTATTTAAAAGACAATAGTTCCCTTCTATTTTCAACATTTGATTCAATGTTACCACCAATGTTTTTTAGAATGAACAGCTTTTTTCTTTTATTGAACAATATGTTTCCTCTTTTGTATGTCAAATGTCCTATCTTTGTATAAACTAATACACTTTGCGCACAAAACGCAAAACAAAAAAAATAAATAATGAAAAAGGCACATCTGATTTTGGCCGGCTTATTGTTATCCTTTACATTAAACGCAGCCAATGATATTCCTCGTCCGGAATATCCAAGACCTCAATTTGAAAGATCCGAATGGATTAATCTCAACGGTGAATGGACATACGAGTTCGACTTCTCCAATTCGGGGAAAAGCCGGCGGTTGACAATAGCCAAGCAATTCAGTAATACGATTACCGTCCCTTTCTGTCCTGAAAGTAAACTGTCAGGAGTGAATTATACCGATTTTATCAATCAGATGTGGTACCAACGTCCCATATCCATACCTTCCGACTGGGAGGGAAAGAAAATCATACTGCACTTCGGAGCGGTCGATTATTATGCAGAAGTCTTCATTGACGGGCATTATGTAGGCAGTCATTATGGAGGAAGTTCTTCTTTTTCAATGGATGTAACTCCTGCCGTCAAAGCGGGACAAAAGCACAACCTAGTTGTTTATGTCACGGATGATGCCCGTTCAGGGCTTCAAACTATCGGTAAGCAATCTACCCGGATATCTCCTTATGGATGTTTCTACTCCCGTGTCACAGGTATTTGGCAAACCGTATGGATGGAAGCTGTTTCTCACTATGGTCTGAAATCAGCCGTAACCACTCCGGATATTGATGAAGAGCAGTTAATCATCACACCCGAATTTTATCAGGCATCCAATGATAGGACGCTTCAAATCACCTTGTATGACAATCAGAAAAAGGTGGTTCAAAAAACTGTAAAATGTAACAACGGAACTCCTGTCATCCTTCCCATTAAAAACATGAAACTCTGGAGTCCCGAAGATCCACACCTTTATGATATTGTCTACAGTATCAAAAGTCCGACCGGAGAAACCGTAGATGAGGTAAAATCTTATATAGGTATGCGTAAGGTGCATACGGCAGATGGAATGATCTATTTAAACAATGAACCTTACTTTCAACGCCTCGTCTTAAATCAGGGATATTATCCGGATGGACTCTGGACTGCTCCAAACGACGAAGCTCTGAAAAATGATATTCTATTAAGCAAAGCTGCCGGATTCAACGGAGCACGTCTTCATCAGAAGGTATTTGAAGAAAGATTCCATTACTGGGCCGACAAATTGGGATTTATAACTTGGGGAGAATCTCCCAACTGGGGGATGAATATCAAGAACGAAGTAGCATCACGCAACTTCCTTAGCGAATGGGCAGAAGTTATCACACGGGATCGCAACCACCCGTCAATCATCACCTGGGTTCCCTTCAATCAGCCGCTTGAAGACGCATTAACCCTCCTGACGGGTACAATGATGCGCCTGTGCATCGGTACCTATCAACTGACCAAAGCCATAGACCCTTCACGTCCTGTGAACGGTATTGCAGGAGATGTGCATTTCATGAGTGATATATGGAGCATCCGAAACTACGAATCTGATGCCATGCGTTTTGCACAGCACTTGAAGCCTAACAACAGAATGGCATTTTACAACAACCAGCCTTTTTTCATCGGAGAATTCGGAGGTATACTTTGGACAGAATCTACCAAACGGGATAACTCATGGGGGTATGGAGGTATGCTCACCAACGAAGAAGGATTCTACGAACGGCTGGAAGGGTTGATACAGACAATAGCTTCCTCACCGGACGTTACAGGATTTTGCTACACGCAATTGACCGACATTGATTTAGAGAAAAATGGAATTTATTATTATGACCGACGTCCCAAGCTGGATATGCAGCGTATTAAGACTATCTTCGAAAAGATTCCAAGCAGACCGAAAAAGATAAAATAGTAAGCTATCATGAAGAACAAACTATTCATACTGATACTCATTGTATGTAATCTCCTGACCGCGTATGTGTCAGGAGAAGTACCTCCCGCCAAGGTTGTATTCCAACAATACATGAACCAGGCACAAACATTTGCCAACAACTTTCCACGGGAGAAGGCGTATTTGCATTTTGACAATACGAGTTATTACGTCGGAGATACGATCTGGTTCAAGGCTTATGTCACTCTTGCTGAACAACAGACTTTCAGTCAGATCAGTCGTCCTCTATATGTAGAGTTGGTAGACCAGACAGGGCATATAGCAGATAAACAAATCATCAAACTGACACAGGGAGAAGGAAACGGACAATTCATTCTTCCCCCTTCCATGTTATCCGGCTATTACGAGGTACGTGCCTATACCCGCTGGATGCTTGCTTTTAATGAACCACAGTACTTTTCGCGCACTTTTCCTATTTATCAACTGACAAATAGTGATAAGCTGGAACGTAGTATCACGACTTACGAACTTAGTTCGTCGATGGAGAACCGTCCGTCGGAAACAGAGGAGAAGTTAAATGTACGCTTTTTCCCTGAAGGAGGACAATTAGTGGAGGGGGTGACTTCGCAAGTGGCTTTCAAGGCGGAGAGTAAAAATGAAGGGAATATCGAATTATCGGGAACGATCTATACCAAAGAAGGGGCAGAAATCACTTCTTTCGAGACTTTGCACGATGGAATGGGGCATTTTGAATATACACCTTCCGCACAACCGGCTGTTGCTAAAGTCGATTTTCAAGGGAAGAAGTATGAATTTACCCTTCCACAGGCATTGCCTAACGGGTATGTTTTGAGCACTGTCAGTAATGCCGGTGCCCTTTTGGTGAGAGTTTTCTGTAATGCCGCTACTCCTCAAGATACACTGGCTGTATTTATCAGTCATCAGGGACGCCCGTATGTTCATCAATTGATTAGTTGCCGGTCGGATGCTCTGCAGGAGTTTATTCTACCCACCCGTAAGCTACCGGCAGGCGTACTGCAAGTCAGCCTCATCAACCGGGCAGGCAATACATTGTGCGAACGTTTTGTCTTTGCCAATCCGCGTGCTCCCCTGCAAATATCGACAAAAAAATTGAAAGAGGTGTATGCTCCCTACGCTCCCATCCGTTGTGAATTGCAAATAAAGAATGCTAAGGGGGAACCTGTGTCCGGAGAATTGTCGGTCAGCATCCGGGATGGTGTCCGGTCGGATTATTTGGAGTATGACAACAATATTTTCACTGACCTGCTATTAACCTCCGATTTAAAAGGATATATCCATCAACCCGGTTATTACTTTGCGTCTCCGTCTCCGCGGAAGCAAACCGAACTGGATGTTTTATTGATGGTGCACGGATGGCGTAAATACGACATGAGCCAGGCCATCTCTACCGCTCCTTTCACTCCGCTTCAATTGCCGGAAACACAATTAGCACTGAACGGGCAGGTGAAATCAACCATTCTCAAAAATAAACTGAAAGATATTGCGCTTAGCGTGATCGTAAAGAAGGACGATCAATTCATAACCGGAGGAACCGTGACCGATGAAAACGGCCGTTTCACCATTCCGGTGGAAGATTTTGAAGGAACGACGGAGGCAGTGATCCAAACCCGGAAAGTCGGTAAAGAACGTAATAAGGATGCTTCTATCCTGATCGACCGTAATTTCTCCCCCGCTCCGCGGGCTTACGGCTACAAGGAGCTTCATCCAGAATGGAAAGACTTGGCCTACTGGCAACAGAAAGCCGAGAGTTTTGATTCTCTATACATGGATTCTATCCGAAAGGTAGAAGGACTTTATGTATTGGATGAGGTGGAAATAAAAAGTAAACGCCGGCAAGGAAGTAATATGGCTACTAAAATCAATGAGAAAAGCATCGACGCTTATTACGACGTACGCCGTTCTGTAGATTTATTACGTGACAATGGGAAGATTGTCACAACTATTCCGGAATTAATGGAAAAGTTGAGTCCGCAATTCGATTGGGATCGTAGCAATGACAAGCTTACTTATCGGCAGAAACCGATCTGCTATATTATGGATAATCACATTTTGTCCGAAACAGAAACTCAAATGATGTTGACCGAGGTGGATGGATTGGCCTCTATCATTATTAGCAAAGGCACTGGAGGTATCGATGACGACATTATCCAAAATACAAAGATGTCCGAGGTGACCGATAGCACGGGAGTCGATATAAGCAAACTGGATAAATATAGTGTTTTCTACCTGATTCCCCTACCCAGACGCGATGTGTTGAATAAAAGTCAGAGTGCCGTACTTGGTACCCGACAAACCGTTATCCAGGGATATACCCGTCCTTTGGAATATTATTCTCCTGCCTACCCGACCAAGGAACTGTATATGGACAAAGTTGATAAAAGACGGACGTTATACTGGAATCCATCCGTACAAGCTGATGAAAATGGAAAAGCGGTGATTGAATGCTATAATAATCAATATTCCACTCCATTGATTATTCAAGCGGAAACGCTGGGAAAAGATGGACAGATAGGAAGTATGAGGTATTCTACCATTGGACAAATAGAATAATATTCCTTACTACAAAAGAGTAAGTATACGAACAAGAACATTCTGAAAATTTTCACTTTTCTATCCTAACAAGAGTAATTTTCACTTTCAAAAAGGCAACTAGCTCATTGCGAGTCAGTTGCCTTATATATTTTTTTAATTCAAAGAATATCCCATTACAAGTATGTTTGGCACTTAATAATGACAGTATATCTTATAAAACACGAAGTTTCTTAATCTTTTTCGCTTCTGGTTTTTCCGGTAATTTTTCACCATTTACTCTCACATTCTCGAAAATAATATTCTCACCATGCTCCAAGCGATAGTCCGACACAGCCTTATCTACGGTGATATTCTTCAACGTAATGTTTCTTATAGGTAGTTCCGGGAATCCAGCCATGGATATAGCACACTCATTCGTTTGCCCACAAGTTACGTTTTCGACCGTAATCTTGTTGAACAAGGTAGGATGAAATCCCGATCGCTCTCCCTTATAATTCGGTTCTACGCGAACCAAAGCTGTGCGCACCGAGTCAGCCTGTATGTTGCGAACATAAATATTTTCGATATATCCCCCTCTGTCAAGATTCGATTTGAAATAGATGGCATTCGATGATTTAAGGATACTAATATTTTCTATAAATACATTACGTACACCTCCCGATATTTCGCTTCCGATACATACCCCGTTTATTTTTGACCAAAAGGTGCAATTGCGAATGACGACATTTTCAGTAGGCTGTCCAATACGCCAAGCATCATTATCCCGTCCCGACTTAATAGCAATAGCATCATCGCCCGTGGAGAAAGTACAACCTTCAATCAAAACGTTGCTGCATGATTCAGGATCACAACCATCGTTATTCCGATTATGACTGTCAACCGTTACATCACGAACAATAACATTATTGCAAAATATCGGATGGATCACCCAGAACGGTGAATCTTTGATTGTGATACCTTCAATACGCACATTTACACAACCATACGGTTCGATAAACCCTGGACGTAATCTGAAACCCTCTCCAAATATACGCCTGTAAATAGGCAGGTTTTCACGTCCCATTCGTCTTAGTATTTCCTTGTCTATATTCTGATTATCAGCCCAGGCAGAAAATTTCTTGGAACCATTGCCATTTATCGTGCCTTTTCCAGTCAAAGCGATATTCTGTACATGATAAGCGTAAATCAGCGGAGAATAATTAAACAATTCCGTACCTTCCCATCGTGTAATTACCGCGGGCAAATAATCTTCCTGGTTACTACTAAAATTCAATATAGCACCATCTTCCAAATGGATATTGACATTACTCTTAAATACCAGCGGTCCATTCATATAATAAGTTCCTGCAGGTACAATTATTCTACCGCCGCCTTGATCACTACATTGTGTTATAGCCTTATCAAAAGCACCTTTGCAAGGCATTCTCCCATCTGCTACAGCACCAAAATCAGCAATGTTGTATGTCTTATCAGGAAAAGTCACCGGATTAAGTTCTGCTACTATTTTGTCCGCTATATCCCAAGGTGAACTTTTTGCTGCAAGATTTGCTGTATTTGTCACTATTAAAATAAACACTATTAAGAAACTCTTCTGCATCTGCATATCCAAATTATTATATGGAACTTTCATTTGTACTTATTTTTATTCCCAAAAGAATAAGATCTTTAGATATATCAATGAGGATGAATGATTCTTAATCAAGAACAACCTCATCCCCATTATTCTTTCAATGTTCTATTCATTCCGTTTTAAATGGAATGACAGTTATTTCTTTTTCTGTCCCGGGTAAGGTTCTACCATGCAACGCTTCGCCCATGCTTCGTATGCTTTTGACATTTCTGCCACTTTCTCCGGATATTTAGCAGCCAGATCATGTTGCTCGCTCCGGTCTTCATTCAGGTTGTACAATTCCCATTGAGAGTTATTTTTCGGGCGAACCAATTTCCAGCCATCATTGGAAAGAAAAGCACGTTCGTTGAAGTGTTCAAAGCCCAGATAGTCGTGTCCCTTGCGATGTCCGGTCTTGAAGATAGGAAGCAAGCTCTTTCCTTCCATTGGAAGAATATCATGTCCTTTATAGGTAGTTGGATATTCAGCATCCGCTAAATCGACACAAGTAGCCATGATGTCCATCACGTGCCCTATTTCAGATGTCATGCCACCCACGTTCTTTTTAATTCCTTTCGGCCAGTGAGCAATCATCGGAGTACAAATACCTCCCTCATAAGATTTAGCTTTCCAAAAGCGGAATGGAGTATTCGCTACATTAGACCAACGGGCTCCCAATGAAGCGTATGTAGTCTGTGGTCCAGGCAATACTTGTTTATTACGCGGGTAAATGATTTTCTTTCCATCACGAGTCATATCCGGACGGTCGTTCTCTCCACCAGACATGTTCTGGCAGTCTTCGTTACTGCAACCATTATCAGACAAGAAAAGAATCAGTGTATTATCAAGCTGTCCGGTCTTTTTCAAAGCCTCGATAATTTGTCCAATACCCTGATCTACACGGTCGATCATTGCAGCGTGAACGGCCATCGCACGGGCATCCCATTCTGCATGTGGATTGTCTTCCCATTTGTCATGAAACTGACGTTCGGACAAAAAGTTATCCATTCCCGGGAAAATACCCAACTGCTTCTGACGTTCGTAGCGGGCATTACGGATAGCTTCCCAACCTACTTTATAAGTATCCTTATATTTCTCAATATCTTCAGGAAGTGCATGCAGCGGCCAATGCGGTGCAGTATAAGCCAAGTACATAAAAAATGGTTTGTCATCCTTTGCATATTCTTCCACTTCCTGCACAGCGCGGTCAGAAAGAGCTTGGGTTATATAATATCCTTTGGGTACTTCCTTTATAGGCACTTCACCTTCTACCAGACTGAACGGATCAAAGTAATCCACCACTCCATAAATTACTCCATAGTGAGAATCAAACCCACGATTGACGGGATAATGACATAAATCAGAGAATGTATCATGGAAGACACGGTGTGCCAACCATTCGCGTTGGTCTTTACGGAGTGGAGTCTCTGCAACATGCCATTTTCCAACCATACTGGTGGTATATCCTGCTTCTTTCAACACCTCGGCAATGGTAACGGCATTGCGTGAGAGTGTTCCGCGATAGCCCGGCAAGTGAGCATCAAAGGTCATTCGTCCGATTCCGGCTTGGTGCTGGTAAAGTCCCGTCAACAGGGAAGCACGAGTCGGGCAACTACGACTTGCATTATAGAAATGATTAAAGCGTACTCCTTCTTGTGCCAGTTTATCCAAATTAGGAGTATGAATCTCGCTACCATAGCATCCCAGATCGGAATAGCCAAGGTCATCTGCAAGAATTACCAAGATATTAGGACGTTTGTCCGATTTCTTGCCTTTCGCCTCTGCTGCAGAATGGCCAGCAACCATCAAGGCGGTCGGTAATAGTAATAATTTAGAATTCATAAGTTTAATATTGGTTTATAATTTGTTTTTCACTGTATTACTCTTTTCCTTTGTCTTTGTTTTCCTCAAACCATTTACATACTTTTTTGCTCAACTTAGCTACGACTTCCGGATGCGACTGCGCCACATCGTTCTTCTCGAATTTGTCTTTTTCAATATCGTACAGCTGTGCATCGCTTCCATCGCTATTTATCAATAGCTTCCAGTTGCCACTGCGTATAGCCAGATGAGGACTTCTGTCGTTTGCATTTCCCGGTTTCTTAAAGAATTGGTTTCTACCGAAATCCCACATCAAATCCGTTTTACGTTTAGCTTTCGATTTACCCAAAAGAACTTTATCATAATTTTGTCCGTCTCCCTGATAACCTTTCTCTGTTTCAATTCCGGCTATCGCACATAAAGAGGGATATAAATCGACTGCACACAGTACGCTCTCATTATTCACTTGTCCAGCCTTTATTTTCTTGGGGTATTTTATAAGGAACGGCATACGAATTCCACCTTCATAAAGGCTGTTCTTCGTTCCTCTTAAATAAGCAGCACGAACGGATTGGAAACTGGGCGCCGGTCCATTATCACTAGTGAAAATCACGATTGTATTTTCCGACAATCCCAACTCATCCAATGCTTTGATAAAACGTCCGATCTGTTTGTCCATTTCAGCAAGAACAGGGATGAAGGCTTCTTCCGTATTCCAGCTTTTATTATCCTTTTGCTTAAATTCCGGTACCCAAGGAGTATGCATATCATCCGGCCAGAGATTCAAAAAGAAAGGCTGGTCTTTATGACGTTTGACAAAGTCGATGCTCTTATTTACAAAGTACTCGGTACGTCTCCAGCGTTTTACGCTGTCTTTGGCCGACCATATCCAGTTCGTAGCAGTGATTGCCGGGTCCGGGTCCGGACTTTCATACGTCGATATATATTCGTCAAAACCATAATTTTTAATAGAAGGTGCATTGTGCACGTCGCGCCCGCCTCCCATGTGCCATTTACCTATGTGTCCGGTGGCATAACCTGCACTTTGGAAAGCACGTGCCATGGAAGGATTCTTGTCACTCAAAAAGTTACGCTGTTCACACTTCTTATTGCTGGCTTTATTATTTAAAAAGGTATTAATTCCTACTTCAATCGGGAATTTGCCTGTTGTCAATCCGCAACGTGAAGGTGAGCTGACCGGTGCGGATGAATAATACTGATTGAATAACAATCCGTCCTGCGCTATCTTATCAATATTGGGAGTAGGAACAAACTTACCTCCATAACAACCGATATCTCCGATTCCCATATCATCTACATAGATGACGACCACATTGGGTTTTGTCTCTGCCTGCATACTGGCCACGGGTAATAAAGCTCCCAACCAAGGCAAATGTTTTTTGATGTTCATAATTATTCTGATTTAATTAACTATGCTTTTTGTCGGTTTCGTGTGACTGACTTATGTAGCAAAAGTAGAGAAGTTTTTTAAGAGAAAGGGAAAAATACAAATCAATAAAGGAAAAAAACAGGTAAACAGAGATGAGGAACAGCTAATCTAACCCCATATATAAACAAAATAGGGAAGACACTATTCCTAATATCTTCCCTACCTCTACTCATTTATAAGATTACCATTCAATCTGTTGATCTTCATCCGGAATCTGCGTATTGATATTCCGTTGAAGCGTCATGCTTCCTTCTACTCTATACTTGATAGGAATAACTTCCGTACCACTTCCACCATAGGTAAAATCTTGAAAATCGTATTCAAACATAATTTGAACATAACGGCGTTCCAAGTAAGGACGGGTAGCGTCCATAATCGATGTACTACTGTAGATAGGTGTTCCTATCAGTTTGAATTCCATCTCGTTTGTTGGATCGTCCGGCTCCATATCCAATGTTCCATCCTCTTTAAAATGTACATTAATTTTATACTTCTTACGTATGTCTTTATCCATATCCTCATTAATCAGGCCTGCATAAAAGAATACGGAATTGTTATCTATCACATATCCTGTACGCTTGTTCGTCGTTCTCGCGTTGTTGTCAGGCTTGCCATTTATATAGGTGTACACTTTCATGGAAGAAGCCGTGTACGAACCGGAATAATCGTTAAAAGGAACCACTTTCAACAAAGCTTTTGCATAGTTCTTACGCGGATGACTCTGATAATCAGAGGCTCCATCATCAACAATGGTCAATGGTAAAACCCATTTCTCCAACATATCAATACCTTGTAAACTAAAATCTATATTCAATTGCTCTACACACGAACCGGCAGGAATATGTACTGTTTCGGGGAATTCGTATTTATCTTCCTCCATTTCAGTATACCACAATTCCGGACGATAAAGACTAAAACGCTCAATATTCAGTGTTTCCAGCGTATCCTTATCTACTGCTATACGTATATCTCTGTCTTGTCCATTCACTGTAGAGCCACTGACAATGATAGGTAGCTGATAAGTCACCTTTCCATTGTCCTTATATCTTACATAGATAGTAGTAACACCATCGCCTCCTGAAGCGATAGGCGCTTTGAAAGATACGTATTGTCCATACTGCTCATCTTCCCACTCATTATTACAAGCGGTTCCCAAGACGATGACAGCCAATAAACTTAAGCATATATATATTTTTTTCATATCATATTCTTATTAGGAGATTAATCATTGTACGTCCATCCCGGATTCTGCGTCAACCGTTTATTACGTTTCAACTCATCATGGCTGATAGGCCAGAAATAGAGTTTACGCGAGAAAGCAGTAGGTAAGTCTGCAATTTCAATCGGAGTATAAAATTGTTCTCTCTGCTCCTCTGTGTCCGACATATAGAAATTACATCCGTAATTTTTCTTGGACTCTTCCACTTCTGCATCTTTCCATCTACGTAAATCAAAATAGCGCTGCCCTTCGGCCATAAGTTCAATTTGACGTTCACGTTTCAACTTTTTGCGGAATACATCCCGATCCTGATATTCCGACATTGTATAATCAGGCACACCTGCACGGCGACGTACTTGTCTGATACCTTTTTTCATTTCATTAATATCACGGCTGACAGAATAAGTAGTAGATCCATCCCATGACGAAATGTCGTATGAAGAGCCGTCTTCCAATTCATTCAGTGCTTCAGCATAAATCAACAGGATTTCGGCAAAACGAATAGCAGGCTCCGCTTTCGCTTTGATTTCCTTACGATTCGTATCATCCGGATGCACATATTTCATGATACCAATCCCGGATCGTAAATAGACACCAGTACCGGAGAAACCGTCCGTATTGATACCGTAATAATAGTTAACTTGTTTCTCAACGTCATTTTTATAATCAACTGTCTCTGCATTTTTTAGTAAAGGCCACACGCAACCATTGAACGAAACGGAAGCATAGAAACGCGGTTCACGCCATGCATACTCTTTCCACACCCCCTTCTTTAAATGAGGATATGTTCCTGCTTCTCCTTCCTTTTTAGTCACAAAACGATTTCCAACCTGACAGGTATCCAAAAAGGTTTGGCGGTTAAACTCCGAGCCATCATACATATAGTAAGCATCACACATCTTTATTGTCATACCATAAGCATTGCTTCCATTACCTAATGTTCTCGGCATTTGAAGTTTCACCATTTCAACCAAACTGTTCCCCCCTTGGTTACGTCCACGGCTGAAAATCAGCTCCGGATTCTGATACATCGCTAACGCACCGTTGAAAACCGACCGGTAAGATTCGTAAGGATCTATATCACTATAACCACCTTCATTCCATGTTTTTGTCGAGAAATCACCATCCTGATAAGGAGCAATGGTAGCAGGATATCCAGGTTCGGCAATATCAGTAGCCTTCTTATGATAAAGCTCATAACGACGTCCGTTATTTTCCCCGGGAAGTTCCATTACATCTCTGGCCGCAGCTGCTGCCTTTGCCCACTTATATTCATTATATTCTTGAGACATCAGACAATTTCCATCATAGTCTACCATATCCGAAAACTTATCTGCCTCCCCCGGACGTGGGTTATTAATAGGGCTTGCCGAATACAACAACGCTCTGGCACGAGCCGCCAATGCCGCTCCGCGTGTAGGACGCGCGCCCTGATTAAGAGCTCGGTTCAGAGGCAAATCTTTGGCAGCCAAGAGCATCTCCGATTCGATATACTCTACGCATTCATCATACGAACTACGTTGGATGGCCAAATCATCATAACTGGCAGTATAATCCAGTCCTTCATCAGGTAACAAAGGCACAGGACCATATTTACGCAACAATAACCAATAATAGTAAGCACGCACAAAACGTGCCTGCGCCTTCAGATCGGCCCTCTCCTCTTCGGTAAATTTCGTGTTCATATCAATATGCTGGATAAAGATAGATGCTTGACGAATACCTTTATAACTTTCACTCCACGAATGCCGATAGCTTTCATCGTAAGTACCAGTCTTGAACTCCTTATACACAGCAAGACTATTACCTCCAAAATAGATATCATCGGCAAAATTAGTGATGGTATTCAACATCATAGATACTTCCAAATTGTAACCATTTAAAAAGGAGTAAGCATGCGCCAACCATTCTTCTGTATTTTCTTTATCAGTAAATACATCCTCCAAAGAACGACGGTCTTTAAAATATTTATCAGAGTCGAGTTTATCCGCACAAGCAACAATAATCGCACTCAACGCAATACCAATACACAGTTTATATATCTTTCTCATTTTTCATGTATTTAATTAGATATTCACAGTCAATCCCAAAGTAAATGTCTTGGCAAGTGGATACTTCTCTCCATTAGTACTTCCCATTTCCGGATCCCATTCTTTAAATTTAGCAAACGTCAAGAGGTTTGTACCGATAAAAAATACGCGTATTTTATTAAACCGTATTTTGTTCACGATTGATTTAGGCAATGTATAACCTACCTCCAATGTCTTCAAACGTAAATAAGAGCCATCTCTAAGCCAGAAAGTAGAAGCTCTATAGTTATTATCGTTCCCTCCATAACTAAGCCGAGGATACGAAGCATTTGGATTCTCATTAGCAGGAATGCCCAATGTAGCTGCCGTCTCCGCATCAACATAGCGGTTTTTCACCAAATTTGTCAGAACATTTCCCCATTGACTGCCACTAAAAGCGTATACTGTAGGACCATTAATGAAAAACGAAGACTTGCCTGCCCCTTGGAAGTGTGCATTGAAATCGAACCCTTTCCATTGTGCAGAGACACCAAATCCATAAATTAAATTCGGTTTGGTTGTCGCACCAATAGCCACTTTGTCTCCGTCATTAACAACGCCATCTCCATTGACATCTTTATATTTGATGTCACCCGGTTGTACTTTTCCCCATGCTGTCTGCTGAGGACTATTGCGTATATCATCGTAATCCTTGAACAGTCCCAAAGCAATTAGTCCCTTTGCCTGATTCACCCGGTAACCTGCCTCCTTTTGATAAGGGTAAACCGCATTCATTTCATCTTTCTCCAAAATTTCGTTTTTGCTGTAAGTGAAATTACCGCGAACAGTCAGATTAACCTTTCCTATCTTCTGTTTGTAAGCAAAGTTACCGTCAAAGCCTTTCGACAGAACACTTCCTACATTAGCTTTCGGATTACTATTCACGCCCACAATACCAGGTAAATATTGACGTTCCATATAGATTCCGTCACGCTGTTCATGGAAATAATCTACAGTAGCTGTTAACTTATCATTAAATAGAGAAAGATCCACACCGGCATCGTGCTTGGTTGCAATTTCCCAAGTAACATTGTTAGAGGCTAATTGCGTATAGTGCATTCCTGTATAGACATTGTCCGGAGAACCATAATCACTCCAAGTCCAGCCATTTCCATCGTCTTTGATAGTATATAAATAAGGAAAACGATGTACTGTATCACCTATTTTAAGTTTATCACTACCAACTTTACCATATGAATAACGCAACTTAAACATATTCATCCATTTCAGATGTTTTTTTACCAATTTCTCTTCCGCTATGTTCCAAGCCAAAGAAAAGGCTGGAAAAAAGCCAAAGCGATGTCCGTCGGCAAAATTCTCCGAACCGTTGTAGCCGAAATTGAAATCTACGAAATAACGATAGTTCCAGTTGTAGTTGACACGTCCCGCCAATCCCATGTGTCGTTTGGCAACACCATTTTTTACATCTGTACCAATATCAACTGTAGTCCGGTAAGCGTCCTGAGTATATTTCAATATTGCACCCACATGATGTGCTTTGAACGCCCGATTATATTGTAAAAATGCTTCTAAGAATTCACGACGCTCACCACTCGAAGAGCTAGTCTGTTCCATAGGCTTCTCAGCATTTTGTTGTTTAAAAACCAAATTTCCGTCATCATCTCTGTCTCTTTGGGCACGCCAAGTTTCCGGCATTCTGATGCGGTTTATTTCACTCTGGTTACTCGTATCAAACCCGAAACGTCCCTCAAAACGTAGACCTTTCGTGATGAAATCCAACTTTTGCTCCAAAGAAATATTGGTTTGAATTTTATTGTTCCAGATTTCCTTATAACCACTCTGTGTAGCAAGCACCCAAGGATTATTGCGATTATCGTCCGTTCCGTGTGAGGGAATATAACCGTTAGAGTACATGACGGGAATACTGATCGGGCTCTGTCCCATTAAGGAAGTCCATACGTTAGCACCTTGTCCCGGTGCATTACGTTTTTTCAAAGAACCAGATACTCCCACTTTAACAAGTGTACTTTTAGTAATGTCTATATCTGTATTCAGACGATAGTTCCAACGCTGGCTACTGGGATTGGTATTATAATCCTTGCGCATAGCCTCATCCGTCTTATACATACCTTCCTCATTAATATAACTGAGAGATACGAAGTAACGTGCCGTGCTACCACCACCACTCATATTCAGATTAGCACGATAAGTCATGGCTCCATCCTTCATCAGCACATCCATCCAGTCCACATTCGGATACAAATCCTGATCAAGCCCCAATCGCAAGATTTCCATTTCATCATCCTGATACATTCTCTCCTGATTACGTGTAATCCGCGCTTCATTCATCAGCATAGCATAACTATAGCCGTCTGCAAATTCAGGTGTGATGGTGCGCGAATTATAAGAACTTTCCACCTTAGCATTGATTTTGATCTTGCCTTCCTTACCACGTTTAGTAGTAATCAAAACCACACCATTTGCACCGCGAGAACCGTAAATTGCTGTGGTAGAAGCATCTTTCAATACAGTAAAAGACTCAATATCTTCAATGTTAATTTCATCCAAATCACGTTCAAAACCATCAACCAGCACCAATGCAGCACTATTGGCACCAAAAGTGGAAATACCTCGAATCCAGAATTCAGAAGTGTTCACACCCGGTTGTCCGGAAGTCTGCATAGCAAGCACACCCGACACATTTCCTGCCAGTGCGTTAGAAAGATTGGCTGTAGGGTTAGATTTCAAAACCTCGACATCTACATTCGTCACGGCACCAGTCACGGTCAACTTTTCTGTGCACCAGTTCCCGTGATTACAACCTCATCGATTTCCTTAGCTTCCGATTCTTTCATTGATATATTAACCAAATTCTGACGTTTCACCAATACCTCTTGCGTATCGAAACCAATATACGAGAATACCAAACGAGAAAATTCCTCAGTTTTAATCTTGTAGCGTCCGTTGATATCTGTTATTGCACCTAAACCCGGTTTGTCCTTCACTGTCACATTAACACCTACCAATGGTTCTTTATTCATGTCTGTCACGACTCCTGTCACCTCAATCGTTTTTTCTTGTGCAAAGAGAGAAACTGAGACTAACAACAAACAAATCGTAATAAATTCTTTTATTCTCATGCGTTCTTCTTTTTATTGATTTCCTTGGTTCTGATTATCATCGGAGGCTTCTATGCTTAAATCGTCAGAGGCTTGCTCCCTAGCAATCTTCCGAATCTTATGATTTCCCCAATCACCTACATAGAAAGTCTTTGTAGCCTCATCGTAGGCTAAAGCTGTCGGTTGATTAAAACGTGCTCTTTCACGCACCTCCCCATTTTGCTTACCCCATTTATAACAGGTTGAGGAAGCGGAACCACGTCCGGCAAATGTAGAAACCACTCCATCCGGAGTCAACACTCGGATACAATGATTCTCTCTATCTGCAAAATAAAAGTCATACCAATCAGCTTTATTGGCAGCCTTATACTCCTCATTAAAAACAAAAACACCTTGACCGGGCCTATTGATACGTGCATTGATACCAACAAGATCTTTATAATCCGCCTGACCGGATTGTCCACACACAATGTACGGCGTCACCAATTTTTTTGTTTCATCATCATAATTGGAGCGAAGTATATAATGCGATTCATGCATTATGATATACACATATTTACCTGTTGGATGAGGAACCATACTAAAATCAACGGTTTGGTTAGGTACGCTAAATGCCAAAAGATCATCCAGCCCTTCTCCTTTAGGAACTTCTGGATTGTTATTATAACCGTTCTCTTCAAAATTATATCTGTACACTTTACCCTCTGCACGATAATTGAAGTAAAGTTCTCCCGTTTGCGGAAGGACCATAGAGCCATTGCAAGCATTACCACGCGTCAAAGCTACCCAACTAGACTCTTTGAAATCTAGTCCGTCCACACTACTTCCACGCTTTAAGATAATGTTGTTTCTATTCTTAGAATTACCAGTCTGAGGAGTAGCCAATACCATATCACCATCATTAGTCCATGTAATAGTAGTTGCACGTTTAATGTCATTTAATTTTTTAGAGTAGATCATTTTCTTTTCCAAATCCAGTATCCTTAAAGGTCTTTCATTATCATTTTGAGACAAGTAAAGGATATTAGGATGTTGAGGATCGAAAGAAAACCAAAAAGGATAATCAATCTTTCCGCAATTATCAAACGGTCCAGTCTCTACAATATCGCCCTGCCCCAATTCATCTACATCACCACATAAGTCTGTCACTACCATTTGCGGTTCGTACTGATATTTTTCAGATGCTATCACAGTTTGCTCACCCACTTTTACTTCAATAGTTCCTTCGAAACAGCTTTCCGGCGTAGAACAGTAAATACTAGTACCTTTAGCACTAATAACAATAGCTTCTTTTCCACCTACCTTAACGGAAACAAGAGAAGGATCTGTGCCAAAATTACTGCCATAGATAATCATCTTCTTCTTTCCACCTCCCGACTTGGGTGTGAAATCAGTTACCTCTACTGGCTGATTCGGATCATAAGGTGCTGATGTCTCGTCTTTGCTATCTTTGCAGCCAGTAAAACAGACTGCAAAAACGAATGCCAACATCATACACTGTAACCCTATGCTCCCATGTTTCATAGTTTTACATTTCATAATACACTAGATTTAAATTATTGATTATTCTGAACTTTATCCATTAATACCTTCATCCAGTATCCTCCAATCACCGAACGAGCTCTAAAGCCAACCCATCGTCCGCTGTCTGTATGGTGCCAGTCACTGATAGGTACACGAGAGACTGTTTCATTGATATATTTATAGACAGGATCAGAGAATTTCTGGAAAGTTTCCTTATCTGATGACATAGCTGCTGTCCACATGATCCAGTCAGATTTTGTGTATTCTTTACGCGAATCCAGAGGAAGTCCATAAGGATTCTGTTTGCTCAAATAATAGTTTATTTCTTTTCCGATTACATTGTTAGGGAATAAATTCAGGTTCCATAACTTATCCCAAACCATGTTATATTTTTGACTCCAGGTATCTTTACGGTCAAAAGCCAGACGGTAATGATCTCCCTCATTCGCCATTTCTTCCCATTTCACCGCCATTTTCTTGGCTATAGCCGCATATTTGTCTGCTACATCATTCAATCCGAGCATCCGAGCCATCTCGCTGTACCCGGCTACTCCCATGATCGCTTTCACAGAAAGGTTCGCATTATGTGCCCAGTGACCAGCAAAGTCATCCGTGCAAAGTTGGTTTTCCGGGTCCTGTCCATACTCTACTAAATAATTAGTCCATGTCGTCAAAATGTC
>NZ_JAJKHN010000093.1:0-24372 GCF_020982715.1 Bacteroides sp. 1_1_30 | reverse complement strand
ATGGCATTGACCATTTTGAAGAATTATCAGGATGAAGACAAGAAGACTTCTGTCAATAGGAAAAGGAAGAAGGCTGGCTGGAGTGACGAGTATCTAACTAATTTGATAAACACCTTTATTAAAGCGTTTTAACTCATGCGTTTTCCCTGTTTGACGAAGAGTTATTGTTGATTCACTTTCGTGGTCCAATTAAATGACAAGAGTGATTTAATTGGATAACGAGTGTGATTTAAATGAACCACGGTAGTGGTTTGATAATAAACTTAAAGTTTTTACATGAAATATATTCACTATCAAAACGTTAACGACTAATGGCTATACTTTACGATTGGTATGAGAATCCCGGTGAGTCCGATGATTCGGAAGAGAAAGGTTTGCATCCCCGCATTTTTTTGAATGGTAAGGTGGGAACGGATAAACTGTGCCGGATGATTCACGGACGCAGTTCGCTTTCTGTAGGTGATGTAAAAAATGCGTTCGAGATGCTTGCCCAAATTTGTGGTGAAGAACTACGTGAAGGACGCGAGGTACATATCGAGGGGCTAGGCTATTTTGAGGAGCACGCAAAAGGTGACCCGCAGTACTAAAAACAAATGGTCGAAGATGGAACTGAAAACAATCGGTTTCCGTCCGGATGCCCGCCTGCGGGGTGAATTAGTAGGTGTCAAAGCCAGCCGGAGTAAGTATGCGCACCATTCGGAATCTTTGTCGGCAGTGGAGATAGATATGCGGCTGAAGGAATATTTCGCCGATCATGACGTAATGCTTCGTTATGATTTTCAGGAAGTATGCTGCATGACACGGACTACGGCGAATCGTCATCTCCGGCGATTGCTGGAAGAAGGTAAATTGCGAAATATCGGCAAACGTATGCAGCCGATTTATGTGGCTGCAGCGGGTTATTACGGGGTATCTCGTGATGTGCTCCGGCGGTAAATGGAAACGATTTGAGTAAGCGTCGATTTGAAGTGTGTCGGTGAAAATGGTGAAAGCGTGATAGAAGGGCTTTTGCATGGTCGCTTTCACCCGCTTTCCTGCTCTGGATGGAGGTTTCGGGAAGAAGGTGAAAGTGGTGAAAGATGTAGTCTTATAGATGATTTACTTTCATTATTTGATTGAATAGTAAGGCTTTTTTAGTTATCTGTTAAATTGATAATATATCTGCTTAGAGGGGATTATTTAATAGCATCGAACTTCAGTGTCCCGTTTACGTCGATAATTTTCAAAGTACGGTTACCCTTTATTCCCATATCAATGAAATTGACCTTGTATAAACCATTTCCCAATGCAGTTACTGATGTTACTTTAGATATGTCGCTTGGTCCGTCTTGCATACCTGTTCGGAAGTTCCATATCGCATATCCTTCGCCGTCATACTCGTAGTTATCTTTCAGCTGCTTTTGCAATTTGGCTGTACAATGCTTTTTTACTGCCGGAACATAATTCTTTGTTCCAAAAACGTAGCTTGCGTAGAAATCTTTGATGAACTGAATGGTTTTGGTATTGTCCACTTTAGGTGATTGTAGAATAATGGCAGTCCCATTGGCGAGAACAGCCTCATTGTCGAGACAACAAGCTTGAATTTGTATGGGTTGTAGGGCAAATCCTAGATGAATGATATATAAAAATAAAATCTTTTTCATATTCGTATATTATGTATTTTGAAAGTCTTATGTAGATTTAGCGACCTATTGCAAAGATAGCGTTAATTACGAAAAATGAACGAAGTATGTGAGAAAAAGATAATAATATCATATCAAAAGATGAAATGAATTGTTCAAAGCCATTTTGATAAGAGAGGGGGATGAATGTTATAATTAGGGATGAATAGGGGATATTTCGTTTATCTATACATTGCAGGGCAGCCGGATAGTAGCCTCATTGATTGTACTATTCTATTAAATGATATAGATTTAATGTGTATCTTTGTAGGAAATGCAAAATAAAATATGGAATCAAAATAAATAAAATCAGATAATTATGAAAAACATTTTCCTTCCCAAAGTAATGATGTGCATAATTGCACTGTTTACTTTAATTTTACCAGCTTCTGCACAAAATACAAATGCGACAGATGAGTACAAAGAAACGTTGAAAAAGATTATGGTACTTTCCGGCGCTTCGGCTACTACGGATGACTTCTTCCAAAAAATCACATCTGTGATGAAATTAAATGCGCCGGAAAAGGATGAGGCTTATTGGAATGAGTTTTCTAAAAACTGGAAAGAGAAAATAGAAAGTAAGGTGTTTGAAATGTATATGCCTGTTTATGAGAAGCATTTAACTTTGGAAGAATTAAAAGCTGTTGCTGCATTTTATGAATCTCCCGTAGGTAAGAAATATAAAGAGGCTTCATTGATTGTTATGCGTGAGACAATGCCGTTGTTAGTGAAGCAACTCCAGACAGAGACATTCAAAGTGGTTAGATCAGAGAAAAGTGAACGAGCAAAAAGAGGTGAACAGCGGTTGAAAGAATATGAGCAAAAGCAGAAGCGTGATAAAGAATTATATGCACAAGCCTATATGCTTCCAAGCGATAGTATAGTTATAGTTCCTGAAGAGGTGTATGAGAAAGCGTATGAGAATGGGAGGTCTACAACTCCTTCTTTATATTCGATTGAAAGGAGAAAGAATGATACTAAAGTGACATTCATACAACCTATTTATTGGGATTGGCAATGGTTGTATTATAGTCCGGGATTTAAGATTATCGATAAGAAAAGTGGCGATGAGTATAATGTGCGGGGATATGATGGTGGAGCTCCGATGGGTAGGCTGTTGGCTGTCAAAGGATTTAATCATAAATATATTTATATCAGTCTTCTATTCCCGAAACTGAAGAAGAGTGTGAAAGAAATAGATATTCTTGAGTTGCCGCACAAAAAAGATAAAGAACAGTTGCCTTCTAATGATGATGGAAAGTCTAAATCATATTTTAATATAAAGGTGAAAGATTATCAGGTCGTTTCCGATAAGAAAAATAAGAAGATCTATTATTAGTTCAAATGATTATTAGAATTTGAAATGACAATAGCAGGTATTGAACATGAGTGTGAACTTTTTTTTGATATAAACTTATTCCGTATGAGAAATCGAATTATGATTTTATGCACGTTTTGTGCTATTGCTATATTTTCTTCTGCCCAAGAGAAATTCTCTATCCGAGGTATTGCTGATGAGGAATTGAATAATCAATTGTTGTATTTATGCCTGATGGGAGATGGAGAGCAAGCTAAAGAAGTCGTTTTGGACAGTACAACAGTGGAAAAAGGTAAGTTCTCTTTTTCTGGTGTACATCAGATGCCGGATATTGCAATCATCAAGGATATGGATGGAGAAACCTATCCGTTGATTTTCGAAAAAGGAGAAATATCAGTAAATATTGCTGCGAATAGGAGAGGGGGAACGCCTTTAAATGATTCATTGAATATAGCTTTAAATCGTATGCAGCTAATAATGGATAATATGTTGAAAACATCGAATGATATTTATAAGTTAATGCTTGGGATGAAACCGGAAGTATTTTCGGATAAGATGAGGAATGATACTGTATTTAAAGCGGAATTTGATCGGAATAATAAACTATTTCTTGCACAAATGGATTCAGTATCACATTGTATAAAGGATTATAAGAATAGTATAGTGGGTGTATATCTTTTCTCCGTTGGAGGTATGATGATGCCTTTTGATGATATGAAGATTCTGATGAAAGAAGCTTCGCCTCTGTTTTCACAAAATAATTTGGTGAGAAATATTGTGGAAAAGAAGAACCAAGCAGAGCTCCGAATGAAGGCGGAACTTGAAAATAAAATGACTCCGGAACAGCGTGAAGAACAAAAGAAACGGCAGGAGATGGATGCCAAGATAAAGATTGGCGAACGTTTCCCGGATGCTAAAGTGAAAGACAATGCTGGCAACATGAAGCTCTTGTCTGATTATGTGGGTAAGGGAAAATATGTCTTGATTGACTTTTGGGCTTCATGGTGCGGACCTTGCCGGCATGAAATGCCCAATGTGAAAGCTGCCTATGAAAAATATGCTTCTAAGGGATTTGAGGTGATTAGCATATCCACAGATCGGAAACTGAAACCTTGGAGGGCTGCTATTGAAGAACTTGGAATGAATTGGGTACAATTGTTGGATGTGGATGCTTCTGATATATATGGTATCTATGCTATACCCAGAACTTTCCTTGTAGATCCTACGGGAATTGTTATAGACAAAAATTTAAGGGGTGAAAAACTGGAGGAAGCTTTATCGAAGTTGTTTGAATAATCGTTGCTTTGTTTTTATTGTATGGGTGAATTGATAGTTGAGAACTATATAATAGGATAACAACTATCAATTCACCAATGACTTTTATTAAATCAGAAGCCCGTCCAATAACTCTAAATAAAGTCCGATAGCTTCTTCTATCTCTTTCAGCATGATATATTCTTCTGCCGTGTGTGAACGTGACGAACGGCCCGGACCAATTTTTACCGATGGGAAGGACATTAAGGCTTGGTCGGACAATGTTGGAGAACCAAAAGGAACGCGTCCTAACTTCATAGCTTTCTGTACAAATGGGTGTTTCTCGTCAATTCGTGAAGAATTGAGACGGAATGAACGAGCTTGGGCTTCACAGGAAATATGCTTTTTGATTTCAGCAAACAATTCTTCATTCGTGTAAAGTTCGTTACTCCGGACATCAACGATGAAAGTACATTTGTCGGGAATCACATTGTGTTGTGTACCGGCATTGATAACAGTGACACTCATCTTCACGGGACCCAACAAGGGTGATTCTTTCTCAAAACGATAGTCACGGAACCAAGCTATGTCGTCTAATACCTTGTAAATTGCATTGTCTCCTTCATTACGCGCTGCGTGTCCTGCTTTACCTGTTGCGGTAACATCTAGTACCATTAATCCCTTCTCGGCAATGGCGGGTTGCATCTCTGTAGGTTCACCTACTATGGCGAACGCAACAGGAGGGAGCCCCTGTAATACACTCTCAATGCCATCCTTGCCTGAAACTTCTTCTTCACAAGAGGCCAGATAAATCAGATTATACTTCTGCGAAGTGCGACATAGTTGCAGGAACACCTGTAATAACGAAACAACGCTGGCACCGGCATCGTTACTTCCTAATCCATATAACTTACCGTTTTCTTCACGTGGAGTGAACGGATCTTTCCGCCAACCGTTAACAGGTTTCACTGTGTCTATGTGGGAGTTAAGTAAAATAGTAGGCTTCTTCAAATCAAACATAGGACTAAAGCACCACACATTATTTCCTTTACGTCCCGTCTGCATACCTGCCATTTCAATATAGTTTTGCAGGAAATCCGCAGCTTGGGTTTCTTCCCGGCTGATTGAAGGAATACTAATCAGTGATTTAAGCAGGCTTACAGCCTCTGTTGTCATATATGGAATATCATATTTCATAGTGCAAATCTTTTATCTATATCTTAATCTTTGCACAAAGATAGTCGTTTTGAGCAATAGTTTCAAATAAAACTAATACCTTTGTACCATATTTACTAATACAAAGAGTATGACTTATCATCATTTATCTGTCCTGGTCCATCGTCAGGCCGAAAAATATGGCGACAAGGTAGCCTTAAAATACCGTGACTATGAGACAGCTCAATGGATTCCTATTTCATGGAAGCAGTTCTCCGGAACAGTACGGCAAGCAGCTAATGCTTTCGTGGCATTGGGAGTGGAAGAACAAGAGAATATCGGTATATTTTCACAGAATAAACCCGAATGGTTCTATGTAGACTTTGGTGCATTTGCCAACCGGGCGGTTACCATTCCGTTTTATGCAACGAGTTCACCTGCGCAGGCGCAATATATCATTAATGATGCGCAGATTCGTTTTCTTTTTGTCGGTGAGCAATACCAGTATGATGCCGCTTTCAGCATCTTTGGTTTCTGTTCTTCTTTGCAACAACTGATAATCTTTGACCGTTCGGTGGTAAAAGACCCTCGTGACGTATCATCTATCTATTTTGATGAATTTATGGCGACGGGAGAGGGATTGCCTCATAATGATACGGTAGAAGAACGTACGGAGCGGGCTTCTTATGATGACTTGGCAAATATTCTCTATACTTCCGGCACAACGGGGGAACCGAAAGGGGTTATGCTTCATCATTCTTGTTATCTGGAACAGTTTCATACACATGATGACCGTTTGACGACGATGTCGGATAAGGATGTATCGATGAACTTCCTTCCATTAACACACGTGTTTGAGAAAGCATGGTGTTATCTCTGTATTCATAAAGGAGTGCAGATTTGTATCAATCTCCGTCCGGCAGATATACAAACAACCATTAAGGAAATTCGCCCGACACTGATGTGCAGTGTTCCCCGTTTTTGGGAGAAGGTGTATGCAGGGGTACAGGAAAAAATAAACGAAACTACAGGGTTGAAGAAGGCACTGATGCTGGATGCTATCCGGGTAGGTAGAATCCATAATCTGGATTATCTGCGTCTGGGAAAGACTCCTCCGGTGATGAATCAACTGAAATATAAGTTTTACGAAAAGACTATCTATTCTTTGCTGAAAAAAACAATCGGTATTGAGAATGGTAACTTTTTCCCGACTGCCGGTGCTGCCGTTCCCGATGAGATTAATGAATTCGTTCATTCGGTAGGAATCAATATGGTGGTAGGATATGGACTGACGGAATCTACGGCTACTGTATCTTGTACACTGCCGGTTGGCTATGATATCGGTTCGGTAGGTGTTGTACTGCCGGGGATTGAAGTGAAAATCGGTGAAGACAATGAAATCCTGCTTCGGGGTAAGACGATCACAAAAGGCTATTACAAAAAAGCGGAAGCCACAGCTGCCGCTATTGAGCCGGATGGCTGGTTCCATACAGGTGATGCCGGTTACTTTAAAAATGGACAGCTTTTCCTGACGGAACGTATTAAAGATTTATTCAAAACATCAAACGGCAAATACGTCGCTCCGCAAGCTTTGGAAACGAAGTTGGTCATTGACCGTTATATCGACCAGATTGCCATTATCGCCGATCAACGTAAGTTTGTCTCGGCTCTGATTGTTCCTGTATATGGATTTGTGAAAGAGTATGCCAAAGAAAAGGGTATTGAATATAAGGATATGACGGAACTGTTGCAGCATCCGAAGATTGTAGGATTGTTCCGTGCGCGGATCGATACACTTCAGCAGCAATTTGCGCACTATGAACAAATCAAACGTTTCACTTTACTGCCTGAGCCATTCAGCATGGAACGTGGAGAATTGACTAATACACTGAAACTGAAACGGGCGGTGGTTGCCAAGAATTATAGTGAGCAGATAGAGAAGATGTACGAAGAAAGTGAGAAATAGGCGATAAGCGGTTTATCGTTAAAAATGAAACGATAAACCGTAAATAATAAATCGGAAACAATAAAGAGTGTATTGGAGCTCTCTTTAAAAGTATTACCCCTGTTACAGTTCAATTTGTAACAGGGGTAAACTTTGTGTTTAGGGGGGCTTTGACACCTGCTAATTATTTATGGCCGGCTCGTTTCTTTTTAGTATCCGAAAATCTGTTCTTGGGTCAATTCTTCAATAGGACCTACAGCTTTCAATTTATCCAGCTCCAAATCTTTCTTATCTCCCAGGATGCAATAAACATACGTACGTCCTTTTACCCATTGCTTTTGGAAATCGACAATATCTTTTAGCGACATGTTCTGTATGTCGTTGTAGAGCTTGATGCGCGGGTCTACGTTTTGCCCTAAATCTTGTGCATTGATATAACTCCAGATAATGTCACCTTTGATGATACGTTCGGTGCGCAGACGGTTGGTTAATCCGTCTTTAGCCAGTTTGAAAGCAGCTTCGGATTCCGGCATATTATTGATGATGTCATTAAATGTAGTGACGGCATCAATCATTTTGTCGTTTTGCGTGGCAATCTGTGTACGTAGTACATAGGGATACTTCAAGTAGCTCGGCGGCATTATGCTAGCCCAGGCGGAATAAGCCAATCCACGTGTTTCACGCATTTCCTGGAAGACGATAGAGTTCATGCCCCCTCCGAAGTATTCATCATATAATGCGCGGATAGGTTCAATGGCAGGATCATACTTCTTATCGAGATTGGATATCTGTGCCATGTATATTTGCTTGGCGTCATAAGGAGCTACTAGAACTTTAGTAACGGGAGTTTCGAGATAAGAATACTCGTTTCCGGCAGGAATATCCTTCAGGGCTGCCGGAACCTGATGATATTGGTTGATGGTAGCCAGTAAATCTTTGCTGCTGCTTGGGCCGTAGTATAAAATACGGTGCTTGTAGCTGTTCTGATTGTGAATTCGGTCTACCAGTTCCTGTGGATTCATATTTGTCAGTTCCGCCTCCGTCAGTAGATTGGTGGCAGGGGATTTGGGACCGTACATGGCAAAGCTCATCAAACGGGAGAAGTTCTGTCCCTGATTCAGTTTGGCGTCCGAACGGGCTTTCAGTATATCGCTGGTCATATTAGTATAGGCTTCCTTATTAACCTGCGCATCTGCCAGTAGCTTTTCGAATAATTGTACGGCAGCAGGCATATTCTCATTCAGTCCGGAAAGTACGACATACGTGCGTTCGTTACCCGGAGAAACATAGAAAGTACAAGCCAGGCGATAGAATTCACTTTTCAGTTCTTCCGGTGTCATGTCCGAAGTACCGAGATATTCGAGATAATCGAATGCTGTTCCCAAAGCTTTGTCATGGTTGTTTCCCATATCAAAGACATAAATCAATTGGAACAGGTCATTGGCTACATTCTGCTTGTAAAGAATCGGAATATCCGATTTTGCCTTTAATTGGCTCATATCCTTTTGATAGTCGAGGAACACAGGCTCAATCGGTTTAACTGCGCTTTCCTGTACCTCCACAAGGAACGGACTGGCTACATCACGATTGGTTATGATAGGAGTAATCTCCGGTTTCGTCATCTTCTTTTCGTTCGGGTCTTTTCCTTGCTTTTTGTAGATAACGGCATAATTATCTTCTTTCAGGTATTTGTTGGCGAACGCTACGATGTCTTCTTTGGTCAGTTTGGCCATGCGGTCGATGGCAGTAACTTCATTTTTCCAGTCTGTGCCGTTAATAAATGAGTTGACAAACATATCGGCACGTCCTTCGTTGCTTTCCATGTTTTGTAGTTCACCGAGCTTGAAGTTGTTGATATTGGCTTCCAGCATTTTCTCGTCGAACTCTCCGGCACGGAGCTTTTTGATTTCGCTGAGTAGCAAGTCTTTCACTTCTTCCAGTGTTTGTCCTTGTTTAGGAAGTCCTCCTAGCAGCAATGCAGAGTAATCTGCCAGTCCCATCGGGTAACCGTAACTATTCAAGACCTTCTGTTGCTGGTTCAGGTCAAGGTCGATAAGTCCTGCCTTTCCATTGTATAATACTTGCGAAACGACTTGCAGGATTTCAAAATCCTTGTCGGATACACCGGGGAATCTCCAAGCCAATGCGACGCTTTCGGCATCCGGACCTAACACCTCTTTTTCAACAGGTTGCGTGATTGGCGCCTCTTTCGGAAGGTCCAGTTTCGGGAGTTCCGGATTGGGTTTCAATCCACCAAAATATTTATCGATTAATGCAATTGTTGCATCCGGGTCTAAATCGCCAGACATACAGATTGCCATATTGTTGGGCACATACCATTGTTTATAGTAGTTCTTGATATTCGTGATAGAAGGATTCTTTAGGTTCTCCTGTGTACCTAACACAGTCTGCGTTCCATAAGGATGCTTGGGAAAAAGAGAAGAAAAAATAGCTTCCTGTACTTTGCTGTTGTCACGGGTGAGTGACATGTTTTTCTCTTCATATACAGCTTCCAATTCAGTATGGAAACCACGAATTACATTGTTTTCAAAACGATCTGCCTGAATCTTCGCCCAGTTTTCTATCTGGTTGGAAGGAATGTCTTCCTGATAGACCGTCTGGTCATACCAGGTATAAGCATTGCTGCCGGTAGATCCGATGGCTGCCATTAATTTGTCATATTCATTAGGGATAGCATACTTGGAAGCTTCGTAAGAAAGGCTGTCGATGGTGTGGTAGATCGCCTTACGCTCCGCTTCATCCGTAGTCTTACGATAAATTTCGAACTGTTGTTCGATTGCATCCAGCAGAGGCTTTTCGGTCGCGTAGTCTTTTGTGCCAAACTTGTCGGTGCCTTTAAACATGAGATGTTCGAAATAATGGGCAAGTCCCGTCGTTTCTGCCGGGTCATTCTTCCCGCCCACTCTTACTGCGATAAATGTTTGTATGCGCGGAGTTTCCTTGTTTACGGTGAGGTAAACCTTTAGTCCGTTGTCCAGTGTGTAAATGCGGGCTTTTAGCGGGTCATTGGGCACTGTTTCGTAGCTATACTTCTTTTGTGAGCTACAGCTGCAAATCACTAATGCCAGGAAGAGTGACAAGCAAGAAAGTTTCAATCGTTTGTTCATAATATGACAACATTTTAATAACAAAAACAAAGGTAGCAGAATTTTGCTTATCTTTGTCCCCGATATCTGAAATTTGTAAATAATAAAATTGTAAATCAAATGATTACTATTGAACAACTTAAAGACGTGAAAGAGCGCACTGATGCGCTGAGGAGGTATCTTTGACATCGACGGGAAGAAAATTCAAGTCGAAGAAGAGCAATTAAGAACACAAGCTCCGGGATTCTGGGATGACCAGAAGAGAGCCGAAGCTCAAATGAAACTGGTGAAAGACCTGCAAAAGTGGATTGAGGGTTACAACGAACTCAAAACGCTGGCAGACGAACTCGAACTGGCATTTGATTTCTATAAAGAAGAACTGGTGACTGAGGAAGATGTAGATGCTGCTTATGCAAAAGCCAGTGAGGCGGTAGAGGCACTCGAACTCAAAAATATGCTTCGTGATGAAGCCGACCAGATGGATTGTGTGCTGAAAATCAATTCAGGTGCCGGTGGTACGGAAAGTCAGGACTGGGCTTCCATGTTGATGCGTATGTATCTGCGTTATGCCGAGACGAATGGTTATAAAGCTACCATTGCCAACCTTCAGGAAGGTGACGAAGCCGGAATCAAAACCTGTACTATCAATATCGAAGGTGACTTTGCTTATGGTTATTTGAAAGGAGAGAACGGTGTGCACCGTTTGGTTCGTGTTTCTCCCTACAATGCGCAGGGTAAACGTATGACCTCTTTTGCTTCTGTGTTTGTTACTCCGTTGGTAGATGACAGTATTGAAGTTAATATTTTGCCTGCCAATATCTCTTGGGATACGTTCCGAAGCGGTGGTGCCGGTGGACAGAATGTGAATAAGGTGGAGTCCGGTGTCCGTTTGCGTTATCAGTATAAAGACCCTTATACCGGTGAGGAAGAAGAAATCCTGATCGAGAATACCGAAACCCGTGACCAACCGAAGAATCGTGAGAATGCAATGCGTCAGTTACGTTCTATCTTATATGATAAGGAATTGCAGCACCGTATGGCAGAACAGGCGAAGGTGGAAGCCGGTAAGAAGAAAATCGAATGGGGTTCTCAAATCCGAAGCTACGTATTTGATGACCGTCGTGTGAAAGACCACCGTACCAACTATCAAACCTCGGATGTGAACGGCGTGATGGATGGCAAAATAGATGGTTTTATCAAAGCTTATTTGATGGAGTTTTCTTCACAAGAATCATAAAAAATAAAATTAGCAAGAATTATTTTTGGAAAGTTAATAGATTTGTACTTACTTTGTTAGCGTTGAACTTTAAAGCTAACTATTATGGGTAAGGTGAAGAAAAAAGTAGCAATTAGTAAGAAAGAAGAAGAACAAGCCCAGAAGGTTGTCAAAATAGTGTTCGTCTCATTTATTATTTTGGCATTGATTATGCTGATCGCATTTTCCTTTTTCGGCTGATAAGTTCGCCACAAATTATACGGTTAACCCAGATTGTTTGGTTATTGATAGGATAAATATCAAATCCGATCTGTGTTAATCTGCGTAATTTGTGGCGAACTCTTTGTTTTGTAATGCATTTGTGTTCTCTGTAATATAAATGTAACTTTTCTGTCATTTTCCCGTAGTTAATTTGTCATCTCCGTGTATCCTCACAGTTGTACTTTTGCCGTGAATTTAGTAGCAGACAACTGAAATGAGTAGAATCAGAACAACCGTCGTTATGCTTTTGCTGGCGACAATGGCCTTTGGACAGGCAAAAGAAGATGCAGGGGATGGTAAGATGCTGGATAAACAGACCATGGAGTTTAAGGATTATCTGCCGGAGATTCACGGAACAATCCGGGGAAAGTACGAATACCAGACAGAAACAAGTGAAAGCCGTTTTGAAGTACGTAATGCACGCTTCAGTGTTTCGGGAAATGTGCATCCGATAGTTGCTTATAAAGCGGAAATCGACCTTTCCGATGAAGGCTCTATCAAGATGCTTGATGCGTATGCACGTGTTTTTCCGGTGAAAGACCTGAATTTTACGATCGGTCAGATGCGCGTTCCTTTCACGATAGATGCTCACCGCTCACCACATCAGCAGTATTTTGCCAACCGTTCATTCATTGCCAAGCAAGTAGGAAATGTGCGTGATGTCGGTTTGACGGCTGGTTATACGAATAAAAAAGGTATCCCATTTATTCTTGAAGGGGGATTGTTTAACGGCTCCGGTCTGACAAATCAGAAAGAATGGCATAAAACGCTGAATTACTCCATAAAAGCGCAGTTATTGCCCAATAAGAACTGGAATCTGACACTTAGCACCCAAATGATAAAACCGGAAAATGTGCGGATTAATATGTACGATGCCGGTATCTATTATCAGAATGACCGTTTTCATATTGAGGCGGAATATTTATATAAAATGTACGGTCACGAAGCATTTAAAGATGTTCATGCAGTGAATAGTTTTATTAATTACGATTTACCATTAAAGAAAGTGTTCAATAAAATCTCTTTCCTGGTTCGCTATGATATGATGACCGATCATAGTGATGGCAAGATGGATGAAACGACAGAAGCTCTGATTATAAATGATTATGCCCGACATCGTGTGACAGGCGGAATCACACTAAGTCTTTCCAAAGCTTTCATTGCTGACCTCCGACTGAACTTCGAGAAATATTTCTATAAGAACTCCGGTGTTCCAAAAGAATCGGAACGGGACAAAATCGTGATTGAGTTTATGACGAGATTCTGAAATAAATTGAGACTTGAAAATTGAGAATTAAGAATTGTAGTTTTCTGATACATGATGTGAGGTATCAAACTATCATTTTTTAATTCTCAATTTTCAATTTTTAATTTATCTTTGTGCCATGGCACAGGAAATAGAACGTAAATTTTTAGTTATCGGTGAATTCAAGTCTTCGGCTTTTGCGCAGAGTCATATTGTGCAGGGGTATATCAGTAGTGCTCGCGGGCGTACTGTCCGGGTTCGTATTCGGGATGAAAAAGGTTATCTGACAATAAAGGGAGCTTCTAATGCTTCCGGTACCAGTCGTTATGAATGGGAAAAGGAGCTGGCCTTATCAGAAGCAGAAGAATTGATGAGGCTTTGCGAACCGGGGATTATTGACAAGACCCGTTATTTGGTACGTAGTGGCAAACATGTATTTGAAGTCGACGAGTTTTATGGTGAGAATGAAGGACTTATTGTGGCAGAAGTAGAGTTGGAATCGGAAGATGAGGCTTTTGTAAAACCCGACTTTATTGGTGAGGAGGTAACGGGCGACATACGCTACTATAATTCACAGCTAATGAAAAAACCGTATAAAACGTGGTGAGCGTTAACAAATAAACCGTATATTTGTTCTTATATAAAAAAGAGAGCAGTGTATGGATATGGAACAGTTGTACAGCTATGTGCCGCGTGAATTGGTTACTTTTGTTTTAGTAACCTTGTTTTCTTTATTAATTGGACTTTCGCAACGTCGAATCAGTCTGAAGCGTGAGGGGGAGACTACTCTTTTCGGAACTGACCGCACTTTTACTTTTATTGGTATACTGGGTTACTTGCTTTATATCTTAGACCCTACGGATATGCGTCTGTTTATGGGAGGTGGAGCGGTATTGGGATTGCTGTTGGGATTAAACTATTATGTAAAGCAATCACAATTTCATGTTTTTGGTGTAACTACCATCATTATTGCCCTGATTACTTATTGTATGGCTCCTATCGTAGCTACCCAACCTTCCTGGTTTTATGTCATGGTAGTTGTGACTGTGCTCCTGCTGACTGAACTCAAACATACTTTTACGGAATTTGCGCAACGAATGAAGAATGATGAAATGATTACGTTGGCAAAGTTCCTAGCTATCAGTGGTATTATCTTGCCGATGCTTCCACATAAGAATCTGATTCCGGATATTAATCTTACTCCTTATTCTATCTGGTTGGCAACGGTAGTAGTATCCGGCATTTCCTATCTCTCTTATCTATTAAAGAGATATGTATTCCATGAATCCGGAACGTTAGTTTCCGGTATTATTGGTGGATTATACAGCAGTACGGCTACGATCTCGGTACTTGCCCGTAAAAGCCGAAAAGCATCAGAGCTGGAAGCGACTGATTATGTTGCTGCCATGTTGCTGGCTGTTAGCATGATGTTTCTGCGATTTATGATACTGATACTTATTTTCAGTAGAGAAATCTTCCTGTCTATTTATCCGTATCTGTTGACTATGGCGGTGGTGGCGGCTATTGTTGCTTGGTTTATCCATTCCCGACAAAAACGACCGGAAGACCAGCCTGCTGAAACAGAAGAGGATGATAGTAGCAACCCGTTGGAATTTAAAGTTGCTTTGATTTTTGCCGTACTCTTTGTGATATTTACTTTCTTAACTCACTATACGTTAGTGTATGCGGGCACAGGCGGATTAAATCTCTTGTCTTTTGTTTCCGGTTTTAGTGATATAACTCCTTTCATCTTAAACTTGTTGCAAAATACAGGTAGTGTGGCTGCATTGATAATTACTGCTTGTAGTATGCAGGCTATCATTAGTAATATAATGGTAAATATGTTCTATGCTCTATTCTTTGCAGGAAAGGGGAGTAAACTTCGTCCTTGGATTTTGGGAGGATTCGGTGTGGTAATTACTTGTAATCTCGTTTTGTTGCTGTTCTTTTATATTTAAGAAAAGCGAGCAATTGATCGTTTTTCATTAATCCAATTCAAGTAATTTACTATTTTGTCGAATATAATCGATAAAATAGAGGTGTTTTTATCGACTATACTCGATAAAGTGAAATGGATAAAAAATGAAGAGTAAATTTCATTAAAAAGGAAACTTACTCTTCATTTAAATTCAAAGTGAGATATTTGTTGAATATCTTTAAGTAGTGGTATGACTTGTTACCATTTCCAGTTGTCTTTACTCTTTTCTACCTCTTTTTCTATGTCTGAAGGAAGATTAGGGAAAAAATCAATATCCGTATTAGCTTCTAACTCGTCTATAGTAACCTCATATTTAGAAAAGGGTTCTTTACTATTATAAGATTTATGCTCAAACCAATACCCTATGGCAGAATATTTTCCATCTTTAAGGGATAACAGTGCCATAAAATAGTATTTGGGAACGGCTATATTATGAGAGCCATCAGATATATATTTTAGTATCTGGTCATCCCTAATTGTTCCCCCTTTTACTACATATAATGTATCTTTTGAATTAGTAATGCTATAGCCTTTACTTTGAACTTGTCTTTCTAAATTTAGCCAAATACCTCCGTTGAATCCATCTTGAATTTGTGGACTCATATTTGACATGTAGAATGTTTTTTTGTTGGCTGCTACTGAATATTGTCTGTCTTCGGAAGCTATTAAATGTCCTCTACTGTAGTTAGAACCAGAAAAAGCTTTTTCTCCAAGTCTGTATGCTGGAGGTAATGAAAGATCTTCTGTAAAGTTCTCATTTCTTCCTGCATCTTGGTCAGAAGTGGCGGTGCTAAAAGTGCATGCGACCCAACGAGAATGCATTTTGTTACAATCATACTCATAGCTATAAGTAATAATCTCTTTGTTATTCTCTTTAGTAGTGTGTGTGATGAACTTATACATATCTCCAGAACGCAAAGCTGGAATTTCAATCCTCCCTGCATATCCTGAAGGCTTTTCCGGGTCTGGATCTGGATCAGGATTAGAACCATTGCCTGCTAATTGTTTGAGTGTAAACTCTGCTTTTTCTTTCCCTGCTATGATTGTAATAATGACACTTCGTTCAGTTCCGGTATTTGCTTTCATATATCCACTGATAGAGCCATTTCCATTGCCGGATGTTCTACTCAATGTACACCAAGTCTCACTACTTGAAGCCTGCCATGTGCCATCAGCTTTTACACGAATGATAAATCCGCCTCCATTTGCATTGATTTGCGTTTGGTCAATAGAGGCAATTCCTTGATTGGTATTGCCCGGATTGTCCGGAAGTTCTGGAGAATCCTGTTCACTACATGAGATTACAGTGCTACAAGTTATGAACAGGATGAATAGTTTAAATAATGCTTTTGTCATTTCACTTCTTTAATTAGATAAATAATAGTAGGCAAGTGATCGCTATACCCATTTAGCCATACACCACCTGCTTGCGTCCGTTTAGGATAACCTTTGTATTTCCCTTCTTTTTGGAACATAAAATCACGGCGGAAGATTTCATGTTTATAGAATTTCAGTGTACTGCGATCAGTGCCCAATAAATTCCCGGTGAATACGATTTGATCGAACAAATTCCATTTGCCTTTGTACATCAGAGTTCCGTATCCTTTTTTCAAAGTATCCCACCAAGGATTGTACAAATCTGTAGGTCCTACATCAGCAGGCTTACGTTTAGCTCCAAGTGCTACGGCCATACTTTTATCCATCGGGTCGTCATTCATATCCCCCATGATAACAATTTTGGCTGCGGAGTCTTCCCTTAACAGTGAGTCTTTGATCGCTCTAACCTGCTCCCCTGCGCGTTCACGCGCCGGAGAAGCAGCTGCTCTCGAAGGCCAGTGATTGACGATAAAGTGCATTTTCTCACCTGCGATATTACCGCTGGCAATCAGGAAACCACGTGTCTTATGCACCGTATCATTGATATATACATAAGGTACGAGTTTACTATTTGTCAGTTCAAACAATTTGGGATTATAGAAGAAAGCACAGTCCACACCACGTTGGTCTGCTCCTTCGTAGTGAACATATTGGTACCCTCTGTCCGCTAAAGCAGGTTGTTTCAGTATGTCCTCCAATACTCTGTAATTTTCGATTTCAGAAACGCCGATAATGGCGGGACCCATTGGTAACTTGTCGGTACTTAACATACTTAATATTTCCGACATGTTTTTCAGCTTAGCCTTATACTTCATCGTATTCCACTGATTAGTACCGTTAGGAAGATACTCGTAGTCATTCTTACCTTCATCATGAATGGTGTCAAACAAATTCTCCATATTGTAGAACGCTACACTGTAGAGGGCAAATTTCTTTTCTTGTCCGTAGGCCATGAGGACAAAAAGAGCGAGTACACCTAAAGTCATTAAGCTTTTTTTCATCTTTAAAATTGATTTTAAAAGTGGGTAATTTGTCATTTGTATGACAAATATCTAAAAAGAAAACGGAAAAACCACCCTTGCTAGTTACTTTTTTTGCAAAAAACATTGTTATATATAAAATTCTTTGTTATTTTGCGTAACAACATATTTCTTTTATGTTGCAAAATGAAAGACCAATTAACATTAATATAAATTAAATTATGAAACAACGACTAGGGTTAGCGATCGTGCTATTTTGCTTAATGCCAGCACTTTTTGCGCAGCAAAAGGCAAAGCAAAACGCCCGTGAGGACAATGCTTCTTTCATGTTTACAGAATCACAATTGAATGAGGATGATGATGCAGCACAGAGCACATCTGCATTGGTCACTTCTAACAATGATGTTTATCTGTCAAATGTAGGTTATCTGTTTAGCCCAATGAGATTTCGTGTAAGGGGATATGATTCCCAGTACAGTGACATGTATATCAATGGGGTACAGTTTAATGATGCAGAAACAGGACGTTTCAGCTACGGATTAATAGGAGGATTGAACGATGCTACCCGTAATAAGGAAGGGATCGGTCCTTTTGAATTTAACAACTTTACTTTTGGCGCGATAGGAGGTGCCACCAATATCAATTTACGTGCCAGCCAATATGCGGCCGGCTCAAAACTAACACTGTCAGGTAGTAACCGCAACTACATTTTGCGTGGAATGTATACTTATTCTACAGGTCTGATGAACAATGGTTGGGCATTTACCGGATCATTGGGTTATCGCTGGGGTAATGAGGGAAATATTGAAGGAATCAAATATAATTCTTTTTCTTACTTTCTCGGTGCGGAGAAAGTATTCAACGAACGCCATAGTCTCTCTTTGGCAACTTGGGGAACACCGACAGAGAGAGGACAGCAAATGGCGGCAACCGAAGAAGCTTATTATTTAGCGAACAGTCATTATTATAATCCGAACTGGGGATATCAGAATGGAGAAAAACGAAATGCACGTATTGTACGTCAGTTCGAACCATCGGCTATTGCTTCATGGAATTTCACCATTGATGATAATAAGAAGTTAGTGACAAGTGCCGGATTCAAATATTCCAACTATGGGAAAAGTGCTCTAGGCTGGAATGGTAATGCGGCCGATCCACGCCCGGATTATTATAAAAAGTTGCCTAGCTCAATCTTTGATGTATGGGAATCTGTTCCTACTGCCGATGAATTGCAGCAGTTTAATGAAGTTACAGATAATTGGAAAAATAATAAAGCTTATCGTCAGTTAGATTGGGATGCTCTTTATTTTGCCAATAAACAGGCGAATGCATTAGGTAAAGAGACACTTTATTATGTAGAAGAACGTCATGATGATCAGTTGGCTTTCAACCTTAGTTCGGTATTCAATCATCAATGGAATGAACACAACAGCTACATTGCGGGAGTTGCCGTGAATACAACCAAAGGTATGCATTATAAAAAAATGAAGGATTTGCTGGGCGGACAGCTTTATACTGACGTCGACAAATTTGCAGTGCGCGATCATGGAGCTAGTTCCAGTATGGTGCAAAATGATCTTGATAATCCTAACCGCCGTATTGGTGAAGGTGATAAATTTGGTTATGATTATAACATCTATGTGAATAAGCAGAGTGCATGGGTGCGTTATCAGGGTAACAATGGCGGGTCATTAAACTATTTTGCTTCCGGTAAGATAGGATCTACACAGATGTTCCGCGATGGATTGATGAGAAACGGACGTGCTCCGTTGAAATCACTTGGTAGCAGCGGTACGGCTAAATTCCTTGAAGGAGGTATAAAAGCCGGTTTGAATTGGGCTATCAATGGTAACCATTCTTTCACGTTGAATGCCGGATATGAAGAACGTGCACCGTTGGCCTATAACTCTTTTATTGCTCCACGTATTAAGAATGACTTTGTGAGAGACTTGAAAACAGAGCGTATCATTGGTGGTGATTTGACTTATAACTTCAACACTCCATGGGTGATGGGACGTTTGACTGGTTATTACACTCGCTTCCAGAATCAGGTAGAAATGGATGCTTTTTATAATGATAGCGAAGCACGTTTCACTTATCTTTCTATGAATGGCATTGAAAAGGAACATTGGGGAATAGAAGCAGCGGCTACCTTTAAGTTGACAAGTGAACTTTCATTGACGGCTATCGGTACTTGGAGTGAAGCTAAATACACCAATAATCCGGATGCTGTATTGACATATGAAAGTGAGAATGAGTCAAACCTCGATCGTGTTTATGCTAAAGGTATGCGTGCTAATGGTACTCCGCTTTCTGCTTATAGCCTTGCTTTGGATTATAACGTAAAAGGTTGGTTCTTCAATTTGACCGGAAACTATTATGATCGTGTATATATCGATTTCTCAAGCTATCGTCGTCTTGGCAGCGTATTGGATAAAAATGGTGCCGGCGTAGATGCTAATGGAAATCCGGTTCTCCATGTACCAGGTCAGGAGAAACTGGATGGTGGATTTATGTTGGATGCTTCCATCGGAAAATACATTCGTTTACGTAATGGAAAGAGCATTAGCCTTAATTTGAGTTTGACTAATATCTTGAACAATACAGATTTGCGTACAGGCGGTTTCGAACAAAACCGTGATGATAATTACAAAGACGGTGACGCACGTGTTTACAAGTTTTCTAAGAACTCTAAGTATTTCTACGCATTCCCGTTCAACGCTTTCTTGAACATTGGTTATAGATTTTAAGAATGTGTAGTTATCAATCCAAAACAATAAGAAAGGAAGAAACAATTATGAAGAAATTACTATCTATATTATGTACCGGATTGCTGCTATGTGGCGCAGGTCTCACTTCCTGTGAGAACTATGATGATCCGGTGACGGGAAATGCTTATGGCAATAATTCAATCCCGGAAGGACGCACCATTTCAATAGCTGCGCTGAAAGAGAAATACAATGATTTCATCGATACGAGTACTGATACGTATACTACTATTGAGGATGAAACACGTATTGAAGGTGTAATAATTGGAGATGATGAAAGTGGGAACATCTACAAACAGCTTGTCGTTGGTGATGAAACAGGTGCTATTATTGTAGGAGTTAATAATTCCGGATTATATGCCTTTTGTCCGGTAGGTCAAAAAGTCGTAATTGACTGTAAGGGATTGCAAATCGGTAGTTACCGTAAGCTTGCACAAATCGGTTCAATTTATGAAGGTAAAGTGGGACGTATGCCCGAATATGTATGGAAACAGCATGTACGTTTGATTAATGAACCGAAGTTGTTTTATGATGAATTAAGACCTTTAGAAATCTCTACGGCTGCAGAATTGACCGCTGTGGATATGAAGCAGGCGCCATTGCTTGTTACATTAAAAAATGTAAGTTTTCCGGATGCAAATGGTACTACAACTTATGCAGCAGAGGAAGATGTAGCCAATCCAAATCTTTCTTTTGTAGAACGCAATATCAACTATGCTGATGGTACTAAGTCTGCGGCTGTGGCACATACCAGTATCTATGCTAACTTCTCAAAAGATGTTCTTCCGCAAGGTACTTTAAATGTGACAGGTATACTGACCCGATATAACAATGCTTGGCAATTGATTATTCGTACTGGCAGTGATGTAAAACGCAATAAATAATTCAAATAACAATATACAATTATGAAAAAGATTCTAAATGCTTTATTCTTGACACTGCTTGCAGTGTTCACATTTAGTTCATGTAGTGATGTACCGGCTCCTTATGATATATTGGGAGAGGGTGATGTTCCGGGGCTGACGGGTGATGGTTCTAAAGATAATCCATATACTGTATCAGATTTAAAGGCTAAGGCCGATGGTACTACTGTAGCTTGGGTACAAGCATATATTGTAGCAGGTATTAAGTCTTCTACCGATATGTCCATAAGTTCTGAAAATGATGTTGTTTTTGGAACACAACCCACAGGTGTGAAAGCTACTGCATTTCTGATTGCAGATGACCGTGGAGAAAGCGATTATAAGAATTGTTCAGCGGTTAATTTAAGTGGTAAAACTGCTGGCTGCTCTGAAGTTAAGGCAGCTTTAAATTTGGTTGATAATGCAACAACTCCTCTTCCTCGTTTAGTGACTTTGAAAGGAACCTTAGTGAAAAATACATGGGGATTACCGGGATTGAAAGAAGTTACAACTGCGATATTGGAAGATGGCACTATTATTGGTGAAGGGGGAGATGAGCCTACGCCTCCGGTTGGCGGAGTTACATTCTTTGAAGAATCATTTGCTTCAGATAAAGGTACATTTACTATTGAAGATAAAACACGTCCTACTAAAGTAAGCGAAATCTGGAAATGGGAGTCTTATACACCGGAGACTGGCGGAACTGCCAGCAAATATATGAAAGCTAGTGCTTATATCTCTGCAACAGAAAAAGAAGCATCAGAAAGCTGGTTGATATCTCCTGTTGTAAATCTGACAAAAGCGACCAAAGCTTCATTGACATTTGAACATGCTCATAAATTCTGTGGTGATCCTGCAAAAGAGTTGACTATATGGGTGAAGGAAAGTACTGCTTCTGATTGGACTCAAGCTACTATACCAACTTATGGAACTAATCAGGATTGGAAATTTGTTTCTTCTGGTAATATTGACCTTGCTAGCTATGTTGGTAAAAATATTCAATTTGCTTTCAAATATATAAGTACTACTTCTAATGTAGGTACATGGGAAGTGAAGAATGTGAAGATTGTTGGAGAAGGTGAAGGTGGTGAAACTCCTGAACCTCCTGTTGAGGAACTGAAATATTTACAGAAAAGTTTGGTGCTAAGATTATAGGAAAAGATGAAGAAAGACCAGCTATAAGTGCTTATCAGGGTTGGGATAATTCGAATTTGACTTTTGCAGCAACGAGTGGAGATATACGTGCTATTGCTCATAAGACTCCTGAAGTTTCTTCAGATGCACCTATGGTGAATCATGCTTGGTTTCCTAAAAATAGTGAGGTGAATTTCTCAATTTCTAATATAAAAGCTTCTGGTTATAGTAAGTTCATTGTTGCTTATGAAGTAGCGTCTAATGTGTATAATGCAGGTGAAACTGCAGATTTGAGTGCTATCAAAGTTGTTTTGAATGACAAGGAAGTAGTGGCAGCAAGTAAGGTTGTGAGCGCAGCAAATAAAGAAGCTAATATTTTCTATTCTATGCAAGTGGAAGTGGAGGTTGCAGGTACTGATGCTTCTACGTTAAAGTTTGTTGCTGATGTAGCTGATAACACTGTAGGTTTCCGTCTTTATAACATTAGATTATATGGTGTGGAAGGAGGTACTGCCCCGGAACCATCAGGTGAATTATTGAAGAATGGTAGTTTTGAAGTTTGGAATGATACTAAGCCAGAAGGTTGGGGGAGAGAATCTGCAACTAATGCTACCTATAGTAAATATACAGAAAGCGCGCAAGATGGTACGATGTCGGTGTTAATATCTAATACCTCAACGAGTAATAAACGTTTAGGTAGTGATGATATAAAATTAAGTGTTGGAAATTACACACTTTCTGTATATGCAAAGAATGCTGTAGCAGGTGCTACTGCTAATATGAAAGTTGGTTATGTGCTAATAAAGGAAGACGGTACGGTGGATAGTGGCAAATATAATTATGTTAGTGGAACGACTGCAATTGCTTTAACTGATGAATGGACTAAATATGAATATTCAATTGAGTTGGAAGCAGAGCAAACTGTTTCTATTGTATTTATGAGTTCGGGTAGTAAGTCTGTTGCGGCTAAAGATATGTTGATTGATAATGCATCTTTGGTTGTAAAAAAATAATTGGTATTCCTCAAAAATAGAATCTAAAACTGGCTCAAATAATGTTTGGGTCAGTTTTAGTTCTTTTTTAATATTTGATATTGTATGAGATATAATACTTTGCTTTGGCTGGGCTTATTATGTATAAGCTTTTGCGCTTGTGATAAAGATGAAAATAACAACTCCAATAATTTCGCCACCGGCATCGTAGAACTCCCAGCCTTACGCAATGGTGCAAACGATGTGTTTGTAACACACTACACCACATTCAATGGGCAGAAAGTAACTTCTTTCAGTATGGAATACGATAAGAGTAAGAAACATTCCCGTTGGATTGCCTTTCGATTTGACAATCAAACAAAGCAACAAAATGTATCACGTAGTGATGAGCCTTTTGATGCAGATCCTGCTATCGGTTCACAATACCAACGTGTGCAAGCAGATTTTGGGAAACAAGGTTATGATAGAGGGCATCTTTGTGCTTCTGCCGACAGACTTTATTCGCGTGAGGTAAATGAACAGACTTTTTATTACACTAATATGAGTCCTCAACGAAATAAATTTAATACAGGTATTTGGTTGACTTTGGAGGGACAGGTGCAATCATGGGGACGTAGCTGCACATCTTCAGATACCTTATATGTGGTAAAAGGAGGAACGATTGATAAGGAAGATCAGATCAGAGGATATATTAGTAACGACCGTAGCAAGCCCATTCCTAGATATTATTATATGGCTTTGTTGTTTAAAAAAGGAGATTCATTCAAAGCGATCGCTTTTTGGATGGAGCATACCGACTCTCCGAAATCAACAAAGTTAGTTGACTATGCATTATCAATAGACGAACTGGAGGAAAAGACAGGAATCGATTTCTTCCCGAGTCTGAATGATAATTTAGAAAATGCGCTTGAGGCTACGTATTCAACAAAAGCGTGGCCGGGATTGGAATAAGATCACCACGTTAATAATAACAGACTCTTTGTCAAGGCGGGGTATACTTCGGGATATTCCTAAAATAATAAAATTTAAGGCAACTAATTCATTGCGAGTTAGTTGCCTTTTTTGTATCTTTAAGCAT
>NZ_JAJKHN010000092.1:0-24466 GCF_020982715.1 Bacteroides sp. 1_1_30 | reverse complement strand
AATAACTCTATAGTAAACGGAATTCCCCGTATCGGATATATGAAAGGCGGTCAGAAAGCCCGTTGGAAAGACGAGGATATGGCCGACTATTTTGTAGATAAGGTAAAGAACTTTGTGACTGAACACAAAAATGCTCCTTTCTTCCTGTATTATGGCTTGCACGAACCTCACGTACCTCGTGCTCCCCACCAGCGATTTGTGGGCAAAACAACGATGGGGCCTCGTGGCGATGCCATCGTTGAGGCAGACTGGTGTGTCGGCGAACTGCTTGCCCACTTGAAGAAAGAAGGATTGTTGGAAAAGACACTGATTATCTTCTCCAGTGATAACGGGCCGGTTCTGAATGACGGTTACAAAGACGGAGCTCCCGAATTGGCAGGCGATCACCTTCCTGCAGGAGGTCTGCGCGGAGGTAAATATAGTTTGTTCGACGGTGGTACGCATATTCCTTTGTTTGTTTATTGGAAAGGAAAGATTCAGCCGGTTGTGTCTGATGCACTGGTTTGCCAGGTAGATATTCTCGCTTCTCTGGGTTCGATGATACATGCCGATTTGCCGGAAGGTTTGGATAGTCGGAACTATCTGGATGCTTTCTTCGGAAAAGAGCAGACTGCCCGCAAGGATGTAGTGCTGGAAGCGCAAGGACGTATGGCTTATCGTTCGGGCGACTGGATTATGATGCCTCCTTATAAAGGTTCCGAACGAAACCTGACCGGAAATGAATTGGGTAATCTGGGTGAATACGGATTATTTAATGTAAAAGCCGACCGGACTCAACAACAGAATATGGCGGCACAACAGCCCGAACTTCTGGACTCCCTGAAGCAGAATTTCTTTGCTGAAGTGGACGGTTATTATCGCAGCGAAGTAGAAGAAGAACCATTAAAATAAGGTCAAATGTTTATTCTGAACATAAATCCCGTTGATAAAACAATCGTTCTATTCTACCGGGATTTATTTCTCTACCTTTGTTCTGTTCGATGTCGGACAATTAACCTTGAAGTATGTATATGAAAATGAAAGCTTTTTTAATGTTTGTATTGCTGTTCTTATGTTCGATGGGAACAAAGGCGCAGGATTTGGGGGCGAACTATAATGAAAATATAGATTACCCGATTACGGAAATAGAGATGTTGAAACAGTCGAAAGTGAGTTGGGTGAGAGGATTTGTCAATATCCCCAATCTGTTTCTTCAGAATGAAAACGGGAAGATTGTTGGTGTGAAAGAAAATGCCATCAGGACACATATTCCTACATTGAAATTTATTCAGGCCAAGAAAGCGTTGGGCGACCGTGTGAAATTTATATTGAGCCTGAAAATACCTTTTGAATTATATACCGACACGGTTCCCAAAGTAGGAACTAAGGAGATGGAGTACATATTTCAGGCAACTGAAGTATTACTGAAAACCTATGATATGGCGAAGAATATTGAAATACTTGTCATGGGTAACGAACCGGAATGGGAGAATGCATTGGATACCGATCTCTGTCATGCGGACGGTGAGGATTATCGGGCATTTCTGAATGAGTTTGCCAATCGGCTGACTGCCTGGAAACAGGCTAATGGATGGACATTTGATATTTATGCCGGAGCATTGAACCGTGTATCCGAATTGCCGAAGAGCGAAACGGTACCTGCGGTAGTCTCTGTGGTTAATAACAATCCTAATGTTGTAGGGCTCGACTTACACGTTCACGCATTGAAAATCAACCAGGCGGAAGATGATTTCCGTATTATCCGCGATAAATATGGTGTAACAAAGAAACTGATTTGCACGGAATTCTCTATGGTACGTGCTTTAAATCCTCATGTAGCCGACGCACTGGGAGAATGGGGAACCAAGCATGGTTATACGGCCGGGATGAAAATTTACGAATACCTTAATCTGATAGCTGAAAAAGCTAATGCCGGTACACCGGTCAGTGCAACCGAGTTCAAGAGCCTTTTTGAGAGTTATTCCTGGTATCCGAAGAATTGGTATAAAACTTTTTATGAGGTGTTCAAGAAATATGATACGTATGCCATTACCGGACGTTTTAGTGTGGTTCCCGGTGGAGCGAGAGCTGTTTACGATGCGAAGACTGAAATGTGGGAACTTGGAGGAATTTATTTTTCCCGTTATTTAGGACTGGATGCAGACGGATTCTACAATCCCAATCCATTGCTGTATCCCGATTTCATCGCTGCCCGGGATGGATTGGCAGTTTCCAGCCTTGTCGGAGGGCAACGGGAATTGTTCATTCGTTGGGGGAATGGAGCCGATAAAACAGGTATATTGTCAGTAACAGATGAAAATGGAACAGAGGTAGTACGTCGGTCGCTTGATTCGGAGAATGACTATACATTGGTTGAAAATCTTGTTCCCGGAACTGCCTACCATGTAGCATTGCTGAAATCGGATGATGCCGTGTTGTGGAAGGATGATGTTAAGACCAAGTCTGTAACAGGAAAGTTTCCTTTGTTGAAATATCAACAAGTGGATGAATATATGTTAGTACAACTATTAAATTTGCCGGCTGATGTCTCATCTTATAAAGTAAAGCTGGATGGACAGGAAATCAATATAGTGAATAAGAACCTGAACGGACAAATACTTACCGCCGAAGTGACTTATAAGGATGGATCGGTAGAAATATTGTCGACAACTATTAGAAAGTAATTATCTTAAATTTATTCGCTTATGAAAGTAATATATGTAGTGTTGGTATGTTTGTTGGCTTTCACCTCTTGTGCGGAGACGGAATATGCCGAAAACGGGGTTGATAAGAAGAATATAACAGGATATACCGAAGTTGGGTTTTATAGTTTGGATGGAATTTGTACTTTTACAGAGCAGGAACAACTTCAGGCTGCAATTAATCCTAAACGGTTGACTTATCGCCTACAAAATTCGGATCAAAGCAAATACATTCATGTGAAGTTTGACGGGAAGCCCACGGCTGTTGGTCAAAAGATAAAGACTGAATTCTCATTCCAAGGAGTTTCTTTCCTCAAAGAAGGGATGGAGATGGAGGTAGTTCGTATAGACGGAGATAAAGTTTGGTTGTCAGGAGATAACGTCGGTATAGTAATCCCTGTTTTTAATAATTAAAAGAAAGATATTATGAAAAGATACATTCCTATTGTAGCGTCATTAATGGTGTTTTCGTTGATATCATGTGGTGAAGTCATGGATCTGACACAGCCGGAAAAGGCTGAAGTTACCTATTCCAATATTACCTTGTCGCTTTATCAGACAGGCAAATATGATTTATATCTGGATGAGCCGGAATACCAATATAACATTATGGTGGAGAAAAGCCATTGCGAAAAAGAAGCAAAGGCGAAATTGGCTGTTGTCGATGCCAAAGAGTTTGGTGAAGAATATCACCTCTTACCTGTGGAATATTATGATCTGGATGGAAATAATTTTAATTTTAAGGGGGACGATGTCCTGCGTATGGTAAATTTGCGCTTCCATGATTTAGGTACGCTTGACGGATCAAAGAAATACGTTCTCGGTTTGAAACTGGTTTCCGACGATCTTGCAGTCAATCAAGAGAAAAGTACAATGACTTTCTTCCTGCAACAGAAACAGGGAGAAATCGACAACCCTTATACCGTGGCGACAACGAGCGACTTGATAACTCTCGGAGAGAAACTCAAAGATGGTAAGACGATCTATGCCAAGATAGAGAATGATATTGATTTGCAAGGTGTAGACTGGCAACCGATAGAGACCTCGGTTTCCAAACAACTTGTATTGGATGGAGGCGGACATACGATTCGTAATCTGAAAGTAAATACTTCCTCTTCTGTTAATCAGGGATTCTTTGGATTGTTGGTTGGTAAGTGTTCCAATATAAACTTTGAAAATGCGCAGATTACAGCCAATCAAAAGTTGACAGGAGTTCTTGCCGGACATGTTGGAAATGCTTCAGCGGCAGGAGTTGTTGAAAATGTACGGGTATCTGGTACGATAAATCTGACTTCAGGAACAGGACCGACTGCTTGGGAGAATGGACAAGCTGGTGGTATATGCGGAAGAATTCAAGGAGCGGAAAGTAAAATCTATCAATGTTCTTCAGAAATGAGTATTAATGCTACATGGTCTGCTGGTGGTATTTGTGGAGAAGCAAAAGGAGGCGCTACTATTACTCAATGTTATTTTGTAGGAGATATTGTCACAAAGTCATGTGTTGGTGGTATTGTAAGCAGGATGTTTCAGGGTACTGTTACTCATTGTTATTCATCAGGAGTGGCTAAGTCCTATCCTAATGTTACACCTCCGAATCCCGGAGCTGGTATTGCAGGACTTGTAGAGCCGAGCCCAACAGCGCTCATCTCACATTGTTACTCTGAATGTGAAATTGCTGCTCAAAATCAAGTAGGAGGCATTTTGGGACTTGCCAATAAAGGAACAGGAGTAACAGTGACACGTTGTGTGGCTTGGAATTCTTCCTTATATTCGAATGGTGCACCTAAATCAGGAAGAGTATGCGGACGTTTCGATAAAAATGAGGCAAATAATTGTTATGCCAATCCGAATATGGAGTGCCGTTTTTCAGCTAATACACCTGCAATAGTAGATGAGGTAGTTCCAAATTATTCGGCAACTGTTAATGGTGCTGACCGTTATAACGGACTTTCTACCATACCTACTCTTATGGCAGCAGTAAAGGCTCTTCAATGGGATGAGTCTATTTGGGATCTTTCAGGAGAGAAGCCTCGTTTGGTTTGGGAATTGGCTCAATAAATGGTTTTATAAAATAAATCGTAAGAAATATGTTTATGAAAGAATGTAAGACTATCCAAAAAGTAATTTTCATATTAGCGGTGATATGTGTATCTATCACCCAATCATGGGCGGATTCATGGAAAGAAATATTCTTTGCCGATCCCACTATCTTTGTGGAGAACGGAAAGTATTATCTCACAGGTACACGCAATCGGGAACCGCAGGGTTTTGCTATCCTCGAATCGACCGACTTGAAGCATTGGACTGTGCCTAATGGAAAAGATTTGCAACTTATATTGAGAAAGGGAGACCAAGCTTTCGGTGAAAAAGGCTTCTGGGCACCTCAATACTTTAAGGATAAAAGAACTTATTATTTCACTTATACCGCTAATGAGCAAACAGTAATTGCTTCCTCAAAATCAGTGTTCGGTCCTTTCCGGCAGAAGGAAGTCAAGCCGATAGACGCTTCCGCTAAGAATATAGACTCTTTCCTATTTAAGGATGATGATGGAAAATACTACCTGTATCATGTCCGCTTTAATAAAGGTAATTACCTTTGGGTAGCCGAGTTTGACATAAAGAAGGGAAGTATCAAACCGGAAACATTGAAACAATGTATGGACTGTACGGAGCCTTGGGAAAAGACTCCGAACTATAAGTCTGCACCGGTGATGGAAGGGCCGACTGTTATGAAGTGGGACGGGGTATATTATCTTTTCTATTCTGCCAATCATTTTATGAATATCGACTATTCGGTAGGCTATGCTACTGCTTCTTCCCCTTTCGGTCCGTGGAAGAAGCACCCGAACAGTCCGATCATTCATCGCAGCCTCGTAGGAGAAAACGGATCAGGACATGGAGATGTATTTAAAGGGCTGGATGGAAAATATTACTATGTTTACCACGTTCATCGTTCGGATTCCACCGTGTCTCCTCGTAAAACACGTATTGTTCCGCTCATCCTGAAGAAAGGAAACGATGGCATATACAATATCACCGTAGACAAAGAGCACGTCATAAAGCCAATGTGGAAATGATTTGTTCAGAAATGTAGTAGAGAAATCTATTTTGCACATTTGTACGGGTTTTAAGGAGATTCTTCCCTTTCATTTGAAGATTTTCCCGCTTAATTTGTGTCTTGAGATAAAGAATTTGTTAACAGTTAAAAATAATGTTTATGAAAAGAGACAGACTTTATTTTTCTTTCTTATGTCTTTGTTGCTTTTTGTTTTGTGCGCTGGACGTGCAGGCACAACAAGACTATTGGAAGGGACAAGTGAAGGATGCAGTATCTGGTGAACCGATGATTGGCGTCAGTGTTCGCGTGAAAGGTACGGGAAGCGGTACGATTACTGATTTTGACGGTAATTTTACTGTGAAGGCATCAAAAGGAGACATACTTGTCATTTCTTATGTGGGTTATAAAACTCTGGAACTGGATTTAAAGAATAAAACGACTTTAGGCGTAATCTCTTTAGGAGAAGATACGGAGACCCTGGAAGAAGTGGTAGTGGTTGGATACGGTGTACAGAAAAAGGTGTCCAGTGTCGGTTCCATTGCTACTGCAAAAGGAGATGATTTATTAAAGATAGGTAGCGTGAACTCCGTTTCCGAAGCTTTGCAAGGTCAGATGCCGGGTGTGGTTGCCATCAATTCCACTTCAAAGCCGGGAGCCGATAAGGCTTCTTTATTGATTCGTGGTAAGTCTACCTGGGGAGAAGCGGAACCACTGGTATTGGTGGACGGTATCGAACGTGACTTCAACGATGTAGATGTGAATGAAATCGAATCTATTTCTGTACTGAAAGATGCTTCGGCAACTGCGGTTTACGGTGTGAAAGGTGCGAACGGCGTTATCTTGTTGACAACCAAACGCGGACTCGAACAGAAGCCGGAAATCTCATTCACAGCTAACTTCGGTTTTAAACAACCTTCTGCTGCTCCTGAATGGTCTGACTATGTGACCTCTATGAAACAGTATAACAGGGCACAGGCTAATGATGGTAACTGGGGAGCAATGGTTCCCGAATCTACCATTACCGCATGGGAAAATGCGTATGCTACCGGAAATTACGGTCCATATAACGATGTCTTTCCCGAAGTGGACTGGTGGAAAGAACTGGTAAAGAATGTAGGTTATGAACAGGCTTATAATCTTAATGTACGTGGTGGTACGAAGAAAATGAGTTATTTCGTATCTTTGGGTTATTTGCATGACGGAGATATTTTTAATACTACCAAACAAGAGGATTTCGATCCTTCCTTCTCTTACCGTCGTTATAACTGGCGTAGTAATTTCGACTTCAATATCACAAGTACTACTAAACTTTCGTTCAATGTGGCCGGTAAGATGGGTTATCAGAACCAACCGTCTTATTATGAGAATGTCGATTCTCCGGATGAACGTTTTTTTAAAACGTTCTTTACGGCTCCAAGTAATGAATTTCCGATTAAATATAGTAATGGAATATGGGGAGACGGGTTAAGCTCCGATCAAAATATAGCCTGTCTGATGAACGAAGGAGGTAGTCGTAATATTAAGCAACATCAAGGTTTTTACGATGTAATCTTGAATCAGAAGCTGGACTTTATTACAAAGGGACTGTCATTGAAAGCATCATTGTCTTACACTACTTCTTCTTCATGGACCACCCAGTTGATGCCGGGTAAGGTTTTGGGTAAAGACGATTTGGTTGCCCAACGTACACATATTCGTATTAATCGTGTGTATGATTACGCCAATCCTATTTATAATGCTGACGGAACAATTACTTATAATTATACCGAGAAACGCTATCCGGATGAAAATGCTCCCGGAGATTTGCCTGTTGGTGGTGTTTATGACGGTTTCAAGGCTTACGGACGTAAACTTTATTACGAATTAGCATTGAATTATAGTCGCCAGTTTGGCGATCACGATGTAAGCGCCTTATTTGTGTTTAACCGTAAGATGAACGAATCAACCAATACTGCTAATTCGGGTGTGATGAACTTCCCGGCTTACGAAGAAGACTGGGTAGGCCGTGTCACTTACAACTTCAAAGAGCGTTATCTTGCTGAATTTAACGGTGCCTACACTGGTTCGGAAAAATTTGCTCCGGGACGCCGTTTCGGATTCTTCCCCTCTGCCTCTATTGGTTGGCGTATCAGTGAAGAACCATGGGTAAAGAAATTGACCAAAGGTGTACTGACCAACCTGAAAGTGCGCTATTCGTATGGAGTAGTTGGTAATGATAAAGGTGCTACCCGTTTCAACTATATTCAGAAGTTTGAGCAACTATCTGCCAATGCGCAGTTTGGTAAATATCAGACCAGTAACTGGGGACCTTTATACAAAGAAGGAAAATTGGCCGACCCCGATGCTACCTGGGAAGAATCTATTAAGCAGAATATCGGTATCGAAATAGGTTTGTGGGGTAAACTAAACTTTACTGTGGACTTGTTCGATGAAAAGCGTAATAACATTTTGATGACACGTAATACGATTCCGTCATGGGCCGATAGTGGTATTGCTTTTCCGCAGGTGAATCTGGGTAAGACTAAAAATCACGGTCTTGAACTGGATATTGCTTGGAACGACCGTATCGGAAAGTTTAATTATTACGCGAAGTTTAATTTTGCAACCAGTGAGAACCGTGTTGTCTTTATTGATGACCCGAAGAATCAGAGCGAATATTTGAAAAAAGCCGGAAAGTCAATCGGATATGTGAATAAATACCTGGCAACAGGAAACTTCCAGTCATTGGATGATATTTATAACTCGGCGCAGTCCACTATTGCCAATGGTACACATAATACATTGATTCCGGGAGACTTGTATTACATCGATTATAATGGTGACGGCATGATTGATGCTAAGGATATGGTTCCGATGAAAAACCTGAACTATCCGACTACTACCCTCGGATTTACATTGGGAGGTTCTTACAAAGGAATCGGATTCAATATGTTGTGGTACAGTGCTATGGACGTTTATAAAGAAGCGATTCCTTCCTATTTATGGGATTTTCCGGAAGGTAATATCAAGGCTCAACCAAATACGTTGAATACATGGACAGCCGATGCTCCGATTCAAGGCGGTCCGATTCGCCCCAGTATTCATGTTCAGAGAAGTTATAATTCGGTGGCTAGTACATACACATATACCAACCATGCTTATCTTCGCTTGAAGAACCTGGAAGTGAATTATCAGATTCCGAAGCGTTGGTTGCAGCCTTTACGTCTGACAAAACTGCAAGTATATGTCAACGGTACCAATTTGTTGACGTTCTCAAAAGGTGATTCCCGCCGTGACCCCGAACATTCGGGACAGAATGTTTATCCGGTGGTGAGACGTTATAACATTGGTTTTAGATTAGGATTATGAGACACTTTAAATTTACTGATATGAGAAGACATAAGTTGAATTGGATATGGATCATTCTATTGGGGTTGTTTGTAGGAAGTTGTGAGGACTATCTGGACCGCTCTCCCGATGACGGACTTTCCGAAGATGATGTTTATAAAGATTATAGCAGTTTGTTAGGGTTCATGGACCGCATCTTTCAAAATGATGATATATTAATCTTTACACATGGTATCAACTCTTATTCGAATACATACGTAACGGTAGGTAATTTATCGGATGAATATGCATCTGTTCGCGATAATGATCCGTCGAAGTTTGTCAATGCAGGTAACTGGCTGGAGAATGCCGGTACACGTTTCGAAATAGGAAGTAAAAGTGATGGGAAGAATTTCAAAAGTGCTATTTCTCGTGCTTATACCGGACTTCGTATCGTGAACCGTGTAATTAGCGGAGTAGATCAAGTGAAATCCATCACAGACGACCAAAGGAGAAAACTGTTGGGACAGGCTCATTTCCTGCGTGCCTACTTCTATTTTGAGATTATCAAACGATATGGCGGAATGCCCATCTTTGACCAGCTTTGGGGAGCATCGGACGACTTTGACTTTCCTCGTAAAACTTATCAGGAATCCAATGCTTGGATGCAGACTGACTTGGATAAAGCCATTGAATATTTACCTATAAGCTGGCCTGACGAGGAACATGGACGGCCTGACAGAGTAAGCGCCATGGCATTAAAAGCGATGACACAGCTGTATGCTGCCAGCCCTTTGATGCAGAATGACCTGAATTCTATTGAAAACAAAGGATATGGAAAAGAGATGGCTGCTGAAGCTGCCCGTAGTGCGCAAAAGGCGATCAATGCTATTGAAAGTCACGAATATTATCGCCTGATGAATCATGACGAATATCGTAGTATTCAATTAATGCCTAATTCCAATCAATTCGCACAACCGGAATACTTATGGTTCCTGCGTTGGCATCATGGCAACTGGTCTGCTTTCGTCAGAGCGCAATGGCTGACACAACCATACGATAATAAAACCGGTGCCGAAGGTACTCCTTATAATGCTCCGACACAAAATGCGGTAGATATGTACGAACGTAAGGGAGCCGACGGTAAATACTATCCGATTACTGATCCGCGTTCCGGTTATGATGCGGTAAAGACTACCAATCCTTATTCGGATAGAGACCCTCGCTTCACGAATAATATCCTTGTGCCCGGTGAGCAATGGGGGAAGAATTTACAGGGTGTTCCCTATTATCTGACTACTTATTCGGGTGGTTACTCCGAGAACTTCATTTCTACCAATCAGTTTACGAGAGGCTCTCAACAGACCGGATATATGTGCAAGAAGTTCATCTGGCCGGAAGCAAGTGTGCCTTTGTTTGGCGAAGCTGGTTTCCAATTATATCGTCTGGTGGCTGTGTACATTCGTGTTTCGCAAGTTTATCTGGATATGGCAGAGGCTTCATACGAAGCGACAGGTGATCCGGATGCAGTCGTTACGGGTTGTACGATGTCGGCCCGTCAGGCTTTGAATAAAATCCGTGTAAGAGCCGGAATTGGCGAACTACCGGATGGAGTTGACTTTAGAGAAGCTTATCGGCGGGAACGTGGTGTGGAATTGATGTTCGAAGGACACCGCTGGTATGATATCCGTCGTTGGATGATTGCTGAAGAACTGTTTAAGGGTGAATATCCGATCATGGGTGTCAAAGCAACTCCGATCAACCATTCTTATACGGCCGACCAGTTGAAAGTGGAAAAAGCCTGCACTTATAAGTTGACTGACTTTACTTACGAGTATGTTCCGGTGAGGACAGCCGTGCGGACGTTTAACAAGCGTAATTATTGGTATCCGCTGCCGATGGATGAAGTGGCGGCTTTGGATAATCTTCAACAGAACCCCGGATGGTGATACCTATAAATAAAGAAAAGTATATGAGAAACAAGATTAGATATATAAGACTGATAGGGCTCATATTTGTCCTTATCGTTGGCTCTAGCCTGACTTTCGCACAAAATAAATCAAAGAGAAAGTCGGCGAAGAAGCCTTTGGTGGAAGTCGTTTCTATTGTTACCGACGAGAAAGGTAGCCCGTTGAAGAATGTTTCTATCATTTGTGGAGAAGGCGCAGTCGTTCTATATACAGATGCAAAGGGACGTTTTCAGACGAAGGTCGAGAATGACGCAACCGTTATGGTGGAGGCTTTGGGATATGAAGATAAAGTGTATAAGCTGACAGGCAGCAATATCGTTCCTGAAAAGATTGTATTGAAGAAAGAGCCTCTGTTTCTGACCGAAGAATCGCTGGTGAATAGAGCCGATGGTGGCAAGACGTATAAAGGGAATGAAGTAGGCGCAACGAGCGTACTGGAGAACGGACAGTTCGGAACCTTCCCTGATTTGACGCTGACGAATATGCTGCAAGGTAAAATGTTAGGTCTGCAAGTTCGCTCCACAGTCAGCGGATTGGGGAACAATACGCCTGATTTATTTATCCGTGGCCAGCATGGCATGTCGGAGAATACAGCTATCGTTATCATCGATGGTGTGGAACGTCCGGCAGCGGATTTGATTCCTGAAGAAATCGAACGTATCGAGTTGCTGAAAGATGCCACTGCCAAGATTCTTTATGGGGCGCGTGCTGCGAATGGCGTACTTTGGGTGACTACCCGCAGAGGAAAGGCCAACCGCCGCATTTATAACGCAACCGCCGAAGCAGGTGTGGTACAGATGACGCGTACTCCTGATTTTCTGAATTCTTATCAGTATGCTAATCTGTACAATGAAGCGCGTGCAAATGACGGATTGACTCCTTACTATAATCAGAAACAACTGGAAGGATATAAAAACTCCAAAGGAGCCAATGACCTATTGTATCCGAACGTCGATTTGTACGATCAGTTATTGAACAAAAATGCCAACTATCGGAAAGTATCGTTCGATATGACGGGAGGTACCGACAGAGTGCGTTATGCCCTGATTGCCGGATATGTAGGAGGTAGCGGATTTGAAGACGTTACCTATACTCCGCAACTGCACCGTCTGACTCTTCGCGGAAACCTCGACTTCAATGTAACGGATTTCCTGACTATATCCGCAGACGTTGCCGGACGTATGGAAATGCGTAAATGGGGGCAATTGGACTGTGGTCAGGTATTTACGGCCCTGTCTACGCATCGTCCGAATGAATACCCGCTGACTATGTCACCGGAAGAAACCGGACTAGCCAGCTCGGACGGAATTCCTTTGTTTGGCGCAAGTCTGCTGCGTCCGATGAATGCATACGCGGAAACAATGTACGGAGGATATACGGATGAGCGTTATACACGCAGCCAGACCAATATCGGTTTGAAATTCGATCTTGATATGCTGACAAAAGGGTTGAAAGCCGGTGCTTTCCTTTCTTTCGACAACTATGATTACCTGCAACTCTCTTTGAGCAAAGTCTATCCGACGTATGCCATCAAAACATATCGTAACTTTGCCGGTGAGGAACAGATCATGTACACCCAGATGAAGAAAACAGATGTAGCCACTTCACAGAGTCGGAAGTCGACTACCTTGCAGCAGACATTGGGTTGGAATGCCTTTGCCGCATACGAGAATACATTCAACCAAAAGCATGATGTATCGGCACGGCTGACTTACATGTACTCGAAAACAACGAATCAGGGAGTGACCCAGGACATCATCAATGCAAACTACGCATTGCGCTTAAACTATATGTATGACCGCCGTTATGCTGTGGAAGCCGACATGGCATTGATGGGAAGCAACCGTTTCAAATCGGGAAATAAATACTTCTTCTCGACTGCGGGTGGCCTTGCCTGGATTCTAAGCAATGAAGATTTCCTGAAAGACAATGAATACGTGAACTTCCTGAAACTGAAAACCAGCGCCGGTATATTGGGCTATGACAGAAGCACTGAACATTTATTGTATGAACGTGCCTGGTCGCAAGACGGCAGCTTCCGGTTCGGAACAACGAACAATGGCGCTACGGCTTACTATTCCACTTTTGTCCGTGCGGGCAATCCGAACCTGAAATGGGAAAAGGCAGCAGAATGGAACATCGGTGTGGAAGGCTTGTTCCTGAACAACCGCTTATATACCGAAATGAACTATTTCCGTGAGAAACATACGGACATCATCGGTTCTGTTGATGCCTCTTACGGGGATTATACTGGCAACTTTACCTACCAGGATAACATGGGCTCCGTCTTGAATCATGGTATAGAAGGAATGTTCACTTGGAGCGACCGTATCAACGACTGGTCTTATTCGGTAGGAGCTAATTTCGTATGGTCTAAGAATAAAGTATTGAAATGGAACCAGGTGAAACATGGTGAAGAATACCGTTATACAGTGGGGCGTTCTACCGATGCTATGATGGGACTGGTTGCCGAAGGATTATTTGGCAAAGATGTAGCCATCAACGGACATGCCCCCCAGACGTTTGCCGATTATCAGGAAGGCGACATCGCCTACAAAGACCTGAACGGCGATAAGATCATTGACGGTCGTGACGTAAAGGAACTCGGAAACTCATTCCCACGTACTACATTGGGCATCGATTTCAATGTAAGTTACAAAGGCTGGGGATTGTATCTTCAGGGATATTCCGAACTGGGCGTTCACACTTGGGCAACAAATGCTTATTATTGGAACAATGGAGAAGGTAAATACTCTAAACTGGCATTAGATCGTTATCATCCGGCAAACAATCCGACCGGAAGTTATCCGCGCCTGACAACCACTGCCGGTGAGAACAATTTCCGCAATTCTTCTTTCTGGTTGAAGAATACAAGCTTCTTCCGTATGAAGAATGTTGAATTGAGCTACACGTTCAATCAGTTCTCCCCAAGTTCGGTCGTGAAGAAGATGAAGGTTTTCGCTCGTGGTGCAAATTTGTTTGTGCTTTCTTCCGTGAAAGATTTGGATCCTGAATTGCTGAATGCCGGTGTGACAAACTACCCGGTGACGCGTACTTTTACAGGCGGAGTCTCTTTTGTATTTTAATTTTGAACAATTAATAGATGGCAATATGAAACATATATTAGGAAGTTGCGTTTTAGCAGGTCTGTTTCTCTTTTGTGCTTGTGACGACACATTGGATACAAAGGTGACATGGCAGATCGGAGACTCTGATACCTGGAGAGTGCCGGAACTTGCTCAAGGCGTACTATATAAAGCTTATAATGGCATAGCCAACCGTCCGGATTGTTTTGAAGATAACTTTCTGGATTGTGCTACCGATAATGCAGTGACTAATCTGCGCAGCTCTTCTGTCTATAAATTAAATATGGGTGGGATGACAGCGTTTAACAACCCAATCGGAAACTGGAGTAATGCGTACAACATGCTGAACTATGTAAACTCTTTCCTCGAAAACGGCTTAACCGACCAAGTGCAGTACAACCGCACCGACCCGGAAGTGGACAAGCAAATCAAGCTGCGTCTGGAAGGTGAATCGTATTTCCTGCGTGCATGGTGGCATTTTGAGCTATTGAAGATGTACGGCGGAAAGGCGAAGAATGGAAAAGCGTTGGGTATTCCGTTGGCAGATCATTTTATTTCGCAGGATGAGGCCGCGCAGAACGGTGAATTTCTTCGTCCTACTTATCAGGCAACAGTCGATTTTATCGTCAACGATTTGAATAATGCCATCGAGTTATTGCCGAACGTGTATCAGGGAGATGACTTGGAGTTCGGTAATACACAAATCGGTCGTGCCACGAAAGCGGCGGCAGCTGTTCTGAAAAGTCGTGCGCTTTTATATAGCGCAAGCCCTGCCATGCAGGATGATGACGTGACGAAGATCACCGGCATGGGACAATTCGAAATACTGAACCCTACGGTTTACCAAGCAAAATGGGAAGCGGTAGCCAAAGAGATCAATAAGATTCTGGGCATGGAAGGTTTCGGAACTTATGTTCCTGTTACGGCTTCCTCCATTGCCGATGTTCAGACGGAAAGTTCCGATTATGCTTTCCGCAGATATTTTAATAATAACCTGTTGGAAGGCCTTCATTTCCCGCCGTTCTACTACGGAAGTGCCCGTGCCACTCCTTCTCATAATCTGGTAAAGGCTTTTTATGCGAAGAATGGTTATCCGGCAACCGATGTTCGTTCCGGTGTCGATCTGTCTGATCCTGATTTCGATCTGACGCAGCTTTATGCCGTACTGGATAATCGCTTTGCGCTGAATGTCTACTATCATAGTGCTACATTTGGCGATTCCGGTCAGCCGTTGGATATGTCCGAGGGTGGAAAAGATTCTCCTTCGTTTAGTGAGAATGCTACACGTACGGGTTATTATCTGGCTAAATTCGTTTCCAAGAAATCGGCTATGCTGAATCCGATTCAGACGTTAAACTCGGTTCATTACAATCCTTTGTTACGGAAATCGGAAGTTCTTCTTAACTTTGCCGAAGCTGCCAATGAGGCTTGGGGCAACCCGACGGTGAAAGCCGAAGGATGCCTGTATTCTGCATACGAAATATTGAAAACAATCCGTTCGCAAGCCGGGGGTATCAATTTTGATCTTTATCTGGATGAAATGGCTCAAAGTAAGGACTCGTTCAGAAAGTTGATTCAGAACGAACGTCGCTTGGAATTTACTTTCGAGAATCATCGTTATTTTGATATGCGTCGTTGGGTATTACCGTTGAACGAAGAGGTGGAGGGTGTTGCCGTTACCCGCAATGAAGATGGCACATTCAGCTTCAAAGTACAGAAAGTGGAACAACGGAAATATGAAGTGAAAAACTATTTCATGCCATTACCGTATGCAGAGCTGGAAAAGAATAAGAATCTAATGAATAATCAGGGTTGGGAATAACGTGCTGTTGATATAAATACTTATTTACAATGAAAAGACTAAATATATTATGGATAGGGCTGATAAGCGTTCTGATGACTGCTTGTTATGACGATTATGAAAAGGACTACGATGAGAGTTCTGTGTACTTTGCTTCGCAAAAACCTTTGCGGACACTGGTAGCCGATACAGATATGTCGATAAAGGTAGGAGTGGCTATTGGCGGTAAAAGAGAGGTGCATACCGATGATTGGGCTACGTTCGAGATTGATCCGTCTTTACTGGAGGGTACGGGCTTGACACTGATGCCGGAAAACTATTATCAGTTGGCTAATCCGAACAAGATGACAATTAGCAATCCGAATCTGGCAATAGCAGATGTGAAAGTGACTTTCTCCGATGCTTTCTATAATGACGATGCCGCTTTGGATAAGCATTATGCCATCCCTTTCCGGCTGGTCGATCATAATCAGGATGAAGTAAGTACCGACGTGAACGGTCAGTTGAAGGATTACAGCATTGTAGTTGTCAAGTTCGTCAGCCAGTATCATGGGACATACTTTGTGAAAGGGAAAGTTACTAACTTATCCACCCAGCAGGTGACTGAATACAATAACAAGGATTTGAGTCAGAATATGACCCGCGACTTTGTTTCGTTAGGTAGAAACAAATTACGCAGACCGGGTTTCGGAAACACATTGGAAAATAATGAGTCGGTAAATCTGACAGTCAATCCGGACGGAAGCGTTACTATCGAAGCCGGAGGAAGTGTTGCTATCATAGATGCGTCCGCCTCATTAGATCCTGCAGCCGAATCGTTGGAATTTGTAGGAAAGCAGCCAAAGTTTACGCTTTCTTATAAGTACACGAAAGGTGGCGTCACTTATCAGGTTGACGAGGAACTGATTCGTCGTCAGAATCCGGAAGCTGATTTACGCTTCCAGGAATGGTAGAATAGGTATTAGTCGATTATAGGTGTCTATCTGTCGCCGGTAATTAGCTGAATCAACGATGTTGCAGGCTGATTACCGGTGATGTTTTTTAGACATTCTGTTAGGTTTATATCGCTTAAATTAGCTTACGATCTACTTTAGAATAGATTTTCCTTTTTCTGTTATCATCCAATAACCTATCTTTTTCGAGCCTTTTCGAATAATGCAGCCATTCACTTTTAAGTTGCGAAATGCTCTCTTGATCGTAGCACTGGAAACAGATAAAGATATGGCTAGATTATCATATGTTGACTGATTATCTTTTACTATCAATTTTAATATGTCTTTTTCTAATGATGATAGTTTTAAAGGGTCATTTAAAGGGTCATTTAAAGGGTCATCATTCTTGGATTTCAATACTTCTATCACGCGATCGGTCATCTGAATGATATTTCCATCCACTACATCTTGAAACATCAGGTCGGCTTCATCACGACCAAACCTCCCAATACGAAATTGCACACTGGTGAAAAACTTTGCAGGATTTTTGCCGAATAGAAGTAAAGCAGCATTGCGCAACTTACCTTCCCCACCGATAAGATTCAGATTAGAGAGTACTTTTTCCGTAGTTTCATTCAATGAATCTACAGGCATACGTCCGGCATCGACGGCTTTACGCAAAAAGAAATCAATAGCTTGGCGGTCGATGTCATCCAATGTAGCTCTTTCGTTTTCAATATCATCCCACGAATGCCCCATTTTGCGAAGCAAAAACTGTTGCAAGGCTGCACCTTTCAACTCCTGTTTGGTAGAACCGCTACGATAATGATATATACCGTGATAAGCGATAGGCAAATTACACGGTTGCACGGCAATCTCGATGTAGTCTTTATCCTCTTTATGCAAAAGATTTACATCAGCTACAATGTCCAGGTAGTTAACAATCTTATTAGGAATGTCTTCCATCAGTCGTTTGGTGTCTGCTACACCAACCACTTGTTGGTTATCGTCTATACCGATATAGATACGTCCACCTTGTGCATTTGCAAAACCACAAATCCACTTTAGATATTCGTCTCTCCACGATTCCTTATATTCAATATTCTGACTTTCACTCATAATTACTACAAAGTTACGTATTCTTTTTCAAACTTTGTAGAGTATAAGGAGATTTACAAGTGCCAGTTCCGGCGAATTACTTCAATTGCTTGAGAAACTCTGTCGGAGTGATATTAAATTCCTTTTTGAAACATTTTGTAAAGTAATTCGGGTCTGATATACCGACAGCGAATGAGGCTTCGGAAACATTCATGCCGTTCAGTAAATGGGTTTTGGCTTCCTTCATCTTGATGGTCCGTATAAACTGTGTGATGGAGCATCCCGTGAGTGATTTCAGTTTCATGTGCAGCAGACTACGGCTGATGCGGAGATGGGCTGTGATTTCAGTTACTCCAAAATCTTCCTTGGTGAGGTTCGCCATAATCAGTTCTACCAGTTCTTTCATAAATACCTCATCCCGTGGATTGTTGGTGATTTGCTTGATGTTCAGTTCTTCCGCCTGTTTGAAGTGCTCGATATTCTGTTTCCGGCTCTTTTGGATATTCTGTACCAGCAACTCCAGGTTCTTGGCGTTGAAAGGTTTAGTGATATAGGCGTCCGCTCCCCGCAGATAGCCTTCTGTATGGTCGTTCTCATCTGTTTTGGCAGTCAGGAGGATAACGGGGATATGGCTGGTCGTTACATCTTGCTTGACGCGTTCCGTGAATTCCAGTCCGTCCATCACCGGCATCATTAAGTCCGATATAATCAGATTCGGCAGTTGTCTGGCTATCTTCTTGCAGGCTTCCGCTCCGTTGTAGGCACGTATGATGTCATATTTCTCACCGAATATACTGGCGAGGTAATCATTCATCTCTTTATTATCCTCCACAATCATGATAGATTCTCTGCCGGAGTCTTTCTCTTTGTTGGTCAGCTTTTCGGGGATGAGTTCGATTGTCTCTTTGATTCGCTGGTTGTATTTTTGTATTTCTTCTGTCGTGATGTTTTCGGAAGAGCGTTCGTCGGGTGCGTAGGCATCCTCCGATACGTTCAGGGTGACGATAAAGTCCGAACCTTTGTTGACCTCGCTCTCTACCCGTATTTCTCCTTTATGCATGTGGATGAGCGAACGGGTGAGCGAAAGTCCCAAGCCGAATCCCTCGCGGTGGTCGCGTTTTTCGACCTGGTAGTAGCTCTCGAATATTTGTTCCTGAACGTCTTTGGGAATTCCTCTGCCGCTGTCCTTGACGGAGATTTGAACCATGGTTTCTTTCTCCTCTTTAATCAGTTTGGCACTCAATCTGACGTATCCGCCGGGTTGTGTGTATTTAAATGCGTTCGAGAGCAAATTATAAAGAATCCGTTCCAGTTTGGAAGGCGAGAACCAGACTTCCTCTTTGGTATCTTCCAGACTGACGATAAAGTCGATTTCCCGTTCTCCGGCTACGATGTCGAAGATATGGGAGAGTTCCTCCAGAAAGTGCATGATATCTCCTTTACGGACGCTGATATGCATCTGTTTCATTTCGATTTTACTGAATGTCAATAGTTCGTTAATCAGATAATTCATCCGGTTGGCGTTGCGGTAGATAACTTCCAGTTTCTCCTTGTCGTTGTTACTAATCTGCGGCTGCTGGATCAATCGTTGTAGAGGTGATAAAATCAGGGTTAATGGTGTTTTCAGATCATGGGAGATGTATGTGAAGAAATTTATTTTCTGTTGATTCATGTTCTCCATGTTGACACGCTGTTCATGTTCCGTTTTCAGTCGCATGAGCAGGATAATACGCGTTTTGGTATATCGGTAGGCGGCGTAGATGATTAATAAGGAGAGCAATGCATATACAAAATACGCTCCCGGCGATAGCCACCAGGGTGGGAGGATTCTGATGGCAAGGTCCTTTTGTCCCGTTTCGTCCCAGTGAATACCGTCTTTGCTGGCTTTGATCTTTAAAATATACCTTCCTGAAGGCAGGTTTGAAAAGCGTACCTGATGCTGGTTGCCCACAAACTGCCAGTCCTTGTCGATACCTTCCATTTTCATGGCATATTGAGTGTTGTAGGTATATTGATAATTCAGTCCGGAATATTCGAGACGCAGGGATTGGGCCTGGTCGTGTGTCAGGGTAATCTCTGTCAGTTCGGAGATGGAGGAAGGAATGGACGCTTTCTCGTTGTTGGGCGACATATATTCGCTGTTGCTCCATATAGCAGTCAGGGCAATGTTGAAATGAGGATTGACGGAGCGTACCTGTTCCGGATAAAAAGAAATCATGCCGTTGATGGTTCCGAAATACAGCTCTCCGTCGGGCTTCTTACAGGCGGAGGAGTAGTTGAACTGGTTAATCGGCAGTCCGTCGGCTGTGGTATAACGGTCGATATTTTCCATCTGTGGATTGATGCAGCAGAGCCCGCTTCCGGTTCCTACCCAGATGTTGTTCATTTCATCTTCTATGATGCCTTTAATGGCATTCGAGCCCAGCTGCTCTTTGCTGTAAGAAGCGATGATGCTTCCGTTGCGGTCTGATACATAAAGCCCGTTGTTGTCTGTCCCTATCCATATCCGTTGGTGTGAATCGGGGTAGATATAGGTTACATAGAGATCGGTGTGCGGCAAGATAGGGAGTGAGGTAACTTTCAGCGTACGGGTATTTATCTGGAACATACTGCCTTTCCGGGTTCCTGCCCAAAGTATGCTGTCATTGAATTGTACCAGGTTGAAAATACGGAGCGGTGAAATCTTTTCCGGACGGGCATTGGCTTTTTTCTTGTCGATCAGGAATAAGCCTGAAGGCCCTCCGTACCAAACGTGGTCGTTCTTGTCTTCGATGATGCAGAAGCCGGACGAAACCTCTTCCGACAATAGATTATAGTCTACCGTACGGTTTAAATGCGGTATATAGTGAAGAGCTCCTTTCAGGAACAGTCCGAGCCATAGGCTGTTATCTTTGTCGAGCCATAGAGAGTGTATGTTCTTGGCGTAGATTTGCATCTGTTTGTGAAGCCGTTCGGCGCGGGTAATCTCTTTTTTACTGTTCAGGTAATTCAATCCGCCATCCTCCGTAGCGATGTACAATCCGTTGTCCGGCGCATTGATAATCTGGCGGACTGCTTTTCCGCTCAAATGATTGAAACTGCCTCCGTATGGATATATCCGGAACTGGTCGGAGCCGAATATATAATAGTTGACCCCTCCGAAATAGGTTCCCACCCACATGTTGTGGGCCTTATCCTGATAAAGACTGTAAATGGGCGAATCGTTCAGGGCACTTAAATCCCGTTCGGATTGTTCGTAGTGTGCAATCAGTTGGTAGAGTTTGTTGAACACGAAGATGCCATACTCCGTTCCTACCCATATATTCCCGGTATGGTCGGTTGACGCACACCGGAAATCTTTTACTTCCAGATCTTTGGAGAGATTGCACAGAGTATTGCTTTGTATGTGGTAAACGAAGAAATCATTATTGGTATTGAATAAAAGCTGGTTGGACGAGATCAACACGGCATTGTTACATTGCTGTGCAAAAGGCTGGATTAGGGTAGGGAGCGAAACGAACTGTTTCTTCTCCAGACTGTATCGCATCAGTCCTTTGTTGGTGTCAATCCATAGGGTTTTATCTCCGTCTTCTGCAAAATATCTCACATGCGGTTTCTCTTCATTGAGAAGGAAAGGAACGAACAGGCTGTCCTGTTCATTGTAGTGGTAGAGTCCGTTACTACAGGCCGCCAAGAGCATCCCGTCACTGGTGTTCAGGAAACAAACATCATCTTTGGTATTTCCTTTAATCCGGTAACGGGTAAAATCTTCCGTCCGGTAGTCGTAGCTGCAGATACCCTGATCGGTGGAGATCCATAGAACGTTGCGGAGTGAATCGTTATACAGACGGGTGATAAAGTCGTGGCAGAGCGAGGTGCTGTCGGCCTCATTGTGTGCAAACAGGTTAATATTATAACCGTCGAAGCGGCACAAGCCGTTGCGTGTGCCGAACCAGATGAATCCGTGATTGTCTTGGGTAATCGCATTGATAGTATTATGCGGGAGTCCTTCGGCTATGCTTAGTTGTTTGAAGCGTATATTATTATATTGTATCTGTCCTGTCGACAGGCTGGCGTTTAAGAGCACGAGACTAAAGGAGAGGACGATTTTAAGGGCAGTGGTTCTCATGGCTTTACGGATTTAATTTCATGACCAAAGATACGTTTTTTTTTGTTTGGAACAGTCGTAGAATTGTTCAAACGGACAGCACTCATGTTCAGTTTGCTGTCCGGCAGCTGATTTTTATACATGATTGCAGGTATTAAGCATTATTTTTCTGTTTTTCTTGGATAGAAAAGACCACATTTGCAATGTGAAACTCTAAAAACACAATGCTATGAATCATCCGACATTAAAATCCCTTACGTTGGGTATCGGTCTGTTCTTCACATTACCTCTGGTATATGCGAATAGTTCTTTTCCGTCTTCATCCGATGGAACATTGTACATCAATAAATCGAAAACCCGCAAAGTGGCTCCCGTAAAGTACGGTTTCCATTATGAGGAAATAGGAATGATGGGTGAGGGCGCCCTGCACGCCGAACTGATACGTAACCGTTCGTTTGAAGAAGCAACACCGCCTGCCGGATTATCAGTAAAGAACGGGTTGTATGAAAATGTTCCGGCTCCCCGTGTTAAAGAGAAGAAAGTGTTTCAGGCCGATCCGTTGATTGGATGGACGACTTATCCGTTATCTTATGCACCTGTGTTTGTCAGTCGTACGGAAACAGATCCGATGAGTGAGGAAAACAAGTATTCGATGCTGGTGAATGTTACGGAAGATATTGCGAATCACCCGGATGCTCTGATTCTCAACCGTGGATATTATGGAATGAATCTGAAAACAGATACGTCTTATCGCCTTTCCCTGTTTCTGAAAAGCAGGAATTATTCCGCCCCGTTGCGTGTATTTCTAGTTGACGAACTGGGACAGCAGGTGAGCAATGTGATCGAAGTGAATATAGAGAATCGGGACTGGACAAAATATACGGGCGAACTGAAACCGGAAAAGAACGTCCAGCGCGGAATGCTTGCTATTCAGCCTATGTCGAAAGGACAATTTCAGATAGATGTCGTTTCCCTGTTTCCCTCTGATACCTGGAATGAGGGGAAATCCGTATTCCGTAAAGATATTGTTCAAAATCTGAAAGAGTTTGCTCCCTGTTTCATTCGTTTTCCGGGCGGATGCATCGTACACGGAGTCAATGAAGAAACGATGTATCACTGGAAGAAGACGCTCGGACCGATCGAAAACCGTCCGGGACAGTGGAGCAAATGGGCGCCTTATTACCGTACCGACGGAATCGGTTATCATGAGTTTTATGAATTGTGCGAATATGTGGGAGCCGATGCGATGTATGTGATGCCTACGGGTATGATTTGCAGCGGTTGGGTGAAGCAAAGTCCACAGTGGAATTTCAGACACATTGATGTCGATCTGGACGCTTATATCCAGGATGCGTTGGATGCCATCGAGTATGCCATTGGTGATACAACTACGAAATGGGGAGCCGAACGGGCAAAGAACGGTCATCCTGCTCCTTTCCCGCTAAAATATATCGAGATTGGAAATGAAGATTTCGGACCTGTGTATTGGGAACGTTATGAAAAAATCTATCAGGCGTTGTCCGCCAAATACCCCGACTTGGTTTATATAGCCAATAGTGTCATCCGTGTAGTCGGAAGAGAGAATGACGACAAACGGAAAGATATTCCCAATTTTGTCAACCCGAAGAATGTAAAAGTGTTCGATGAGCATTATTATAACTCAATCGAATGGGCTTGCGAACAGCATTATCGTTTTGATAACTACAAACGGGGTGTTGCCGATCTATTTATCGGCGAATTGGGTATTAGCGGAAAATATCCTTATAACCTGCTGGCTACCGGAGCCATCCGTATGTCAATAGAACGCAACGGCGATCTGAATCCTTTGTTTGCCGAACGTCCGGTGATGAGGCATTGGGACTTTCTGGAACACCGTATCTTCCTGCCGATGTTGATTAATGGAGTAGACAGTAGCGTAAAGACTTCCTTCTTCTATCTGGCAAAGATGTTCAGGGATAACACGTTTGACGTGTGTCTGGATGCAGCGATCAAGGATATAGAAGGTTTGCAGAACATCTTTGTTACGATGGGATATGATACGGCCAGCAAACAATATATCCTGAAACTGATAAACCTGCAGGATAAAAAAGTCACTCTACAACCGGAAGTTTCCGGCTTCAAACGTCCCGTCAAGGCACATAAAACAAGCCTGGTACTGGTTCCGGGAAAAGAAAACACCCCGTTTACCCCGAATGAAGTCCAACCGGTAGAGACGGAAGTCGGACTGGACCTGAATCAACCGCTCGAACTGGAGGCCGCTTCCATGGTTGTATACCGTTTTAAATTGAAATGATAAATGGGAATTTAGCAGTTAGGCTGAAAGCCTTACAATTATATATTTATTGGGGTGCCCTGAAAGGGCTTAATTACATAGCGTAGGGCAACGCCCTACGAAAAAGACACACCAGCCACAAGCCCTGAAAGGGCGGAACTGTATACAATTATGC
>NZ_JAJKHN010000091.1:0-24751 GCF_020982715.1 Bacteroides sp. 1_1_30 | reverse complement strand
CCTTTCAGGGCTTGTGGCTGGTGTGTTCTTTTCGTAGGGCGTTGCCCTACGCTATATAATTAAGCCCTTTCAGGGCACCCCAATAAATATATAATTGTAAGGCTTTCAGCCTAACTGCAAAATTCCCATTTAACCGATAAATTCTCATTTAACCGCTAAATTCCCATTTAATTAAGAACGGTACGGAAATGAGGTAAACTCATACAATTATAATTCAAAAAAACTTCCGTAAACATTCTCAAGTATACTTATCACTATGAGAAAAAATACTCATAGGTATGAGAAGAAATACTCATTATAATGAGAACTTTTTCTCATTGCAGTGAGAATATACCCTTGTCAGAATAGGCTGAAACAGTTCATTACTGTACCGGAAACGAGCTAATTTTAATTCAAAACCGAACATGAATGCTTGTCTACTTCCCACTATATTTACTTGGCTGCATCCCGAATTGTTTCTTGAACAATGAACTGAAATACTTCGTGTTGACAAATCCGGTTTCGGCGGCGACATCGGTTACGCTTTTACCTTCTTTCAGCAGTTCGGCAGCTTTTTGTAGCCGTATGATACGGATAAACTCTTGCGGCCCTTTTCCCGTCAGTGATTTAAGGCGACTGTAGAATAGTGTCCGGCTCATTGCCATTTCATGGCACAAGAGATTGATGTTGAAATCGGGTTCATCCAAATGTTCAAGAACAAACTGGGTAGCTTGCATGATAAACCGGCGGTCGCCCTCGGCCATTGTTTCGCTTGCTGTCGTTACGTTTTTGTTGTCGATACTTTCATTGTTTTCATTGCTTTCATTGTCGTCACGTTTGCCGCCCGCCTCTACTTGAGCGATGGCTTGCCGCATGAAAAACTGCCGTTGCCTGTTTCGATTGTCAATCAATCCTTGTACTTTCAATTTCAGTATCTCTGTACTGAATGGTTTGGGGATATAATCATCCGCGCCTTTCTTCAATCCTTCCACTATTGCTTCGTGGTTAGCCTTTGCCGTCAGCAGAACGACCGGAATACCTGATGTGTCAGGATTTTCCTTGACCATTCTGCAAAGCTCGTCACCCCGTATGCCGGGCATCATGACGTCGGAGAGGATGATATCCGGATATTCATTGGCGAGACAGGCGATAGCTTCGTGTCCGTCGGCAACATCAATCACCCGATAGAGGTGCTCAAAGGTCTGGCGGAGGTAGTGACGGAGAGTTTCGTGGTCTTCTACAATGAGCAATGTATTCCGGTCGTCCGGATCTTTTATTTTATCCGTTTCGTGGCTGTTATTATCCGATGTGCCGGCAAGGTGTTCGAGGGATGATTCGTGCGACACGGGTTCGGCTACGGTGGTGGTTCGCGGCAATGTTACGATGAAAGTAGTTCCCTTGCCCTCCTCGGAACAGAAAGTGATTTTTCCATGTAGCATCTTTACAATGCGCTGCACCTGCAACAGTCCGAATCCGGTTCCTTCTTCCTGTGACTGCCGGGCATTTTCGGCTCTGTAAATATCGGAGAAGATGTGCTTCTTCGCTTTCTTCGGTATGCCTATTCCGTTATCTTTCAACGAAAGGATGGCTTTGCGTTTCGTGGCTTTCAAATCCAGGCTGATTTCTCCTTGGGGCATGGTGTATTTGCAGGCATTGGAAAGAAGATTGTCGAGTAACATCTCTATCAGGTGTTTGTCGGCTGAAACGAAAACGGATTCGTCGGGTTGGGTCAGATTCAGTGTCAACTGCTTCTTCTCGCAAAAAGACCGGAAGACGGAGGCTTCTTTCAGCAAAACTTCATTCAGACAAAGCGGAACCGATGAAGAGGATGGCTTGTGGGCGTCTACCTTTTCAAATTCGAGCAATTGTGTAATGAGCGAATGGAGTTTCCGGGTACTTTCATGGGCCAGATTCAGGTAATAACGGGCTTTGTCCGAGAGATCCTGTTCCCGGTTCAAATCCTCCAGCGGTGCCATGATAAGCGTTACCGGCGTGCGAATGTCGTGTGCCGTGTCGATAAAGAAACGTATTTTGTCTTCGTCGTATTTCTTTTGGAGCTGGTTGCTCTTATAGCGCAGGATGAAATAGAAAACGAAGCCTATTATAAATAGGTAAATAGTCCAAGCCCACCACGAGTTCCACCATGGCTGGCTCACTTTCACTTCTAAGGTGCTTTCGGAGATAGTCTTTCCGTCGCTGCGCCGCAGGCTGCGCACCTTAAAAAGATAAGTGCCCGGCGATACCTTGGTGTAGGATGCCTTCCCCTCGGCAGACGGTTTGCTCCAGTCATTGTCATACCCTTCTAAAATATGCTGATAGACAATATCGCGCTGGAAACGATAGTTGATAGATTCAAAAGAAACGGTAAACGAGTTGTATTTATAGCCGAGCCGTACCGCACGGTCGGCAAGCATATCATAGATGGCAGGTTTCAACGATTCTTCTTCCTGGACGTTTTGATAATCAACCGTCAGCCCAGTGAAACGCAGGAGCGTCCAGTAGTCTACGGTTGAGATGTCGAGTGGCATGATAAAGACAGCGCCATCCGTGCTGCCATACACAAACTCGCCGTTCATCAACCGGGCAAATGAGGATTTGTTATATTCCTTGTCTATATTGCCCGCATAGTTGAGGTTCGACACGCGCAGGCTGTCTATCAAGGCAATTCCTTTTCCGGTGCTGACCCACAAGCGTTTCTTGTCGTCTCGCTGCAAACTATATATATCGTTGGACGGCAATCCCTCTTGAACAGTGAAAGTCTTTACCGTCCGGTTTTTCATGTCATATAGATTCAATCCTCCCCCTTCGGTTCCCAGCCACACGGTTCCGTCGTCATTGAACAGCATAGAGATGATATAAGCACTGACATTCTGATTGTGAAATTCCTGGGAATTGGCATAGTGCTGTATATTCCCTGTATGTTTGTCCACCAGGAAGAAACCATTGACGGTAGCCACCGCTACCCGGTTTCGGTCGATAGGTTCAATGGATTGTACCCAATTCACGTCGAAAGACCGTCTGCTGCCTTTTTCTTTTTCAAACATGATCAGGCATCCGTCCAGACCTCCTATCCATAAGTCTCCCTCCATGTCTTGTCTGACGGAGAAAATATAATTGGTGGTCAATTGCCCTTGTTGCTTGGTGAGATGGCGTAACACGCGTCCGTTGTTATCCAGTAGATACACTCCGTCTCCGTACGTTCCTACCCATACGTTCCCATTTCCGGATGTGCAAAGAGAAATGGTTACGATTTCTTTCAGCACGTGTTTCCAAGTGCCTGACAAGGTGTTTCGGATGCTGATTCCATCATCGGTAGCGAACCATTGGTTGCCATCCGGATTTTCTTCGATATCATTCACGTTGTTGCTGATGAGAGAATGGGTATTTCCCTTTTCGTGTATTAATATCGAAATGGGATGTTTCAGCAGGATAGCCACGGATACACCTCCCGTATAACTACCTATCCAGATGTTGCCCTGGTCGTCTCTGGTTACGGCATATACGCCGTTTCCGCGCAGGTAAGTATCTGTGTCATCTTTGGTGTTCATCAGTAAACGGGCTTTCTTGGTGTCCTTGTCTATCGCATACACACCGCCACCGTCTACGCCTATGAGTATGGTATGTACATCATAGTCTGTAATTGCCCGTATCGGATGAAGGAACGTGCTCCCTTGTCCCTCCAGCGCAAGCACTTTGGAAGTGTTGAGGTTCATCACAGACAAACCGCTGCCAAATGTGCCTATCCAGAGTTCTTTTTTCGGTTTGTCGCAGAACAATGTTTGTACATTCCACCCTTCCAGCAGCTGGCGTTTCTTATCCGGCAGGGCGTGTGACAGTTGCCAGACTCCGTTAGAAGTACCCACAAAAAGCGACTCGCCGGCAAATGCGATGTCGTTGACATATTGTCCTTTCAGTACGGCAACTATACGATGGTCCGCTTCTTGCTTGTATAGTCCTTTATCCGCCCCCATCCACCAGGTTCCGTCACTATCCAAACAGAGTTTGTTCAAGATGACTTCTTCCTGAATCAATTGTCCCAGGTGGAGGACTTGCTCAAAATGATCCAGGATGGTGGAGTATCGGTAAATTCGTCCGGTATGGTCGTAGGCAAACAGTCCTTGTTGTGCGTCGTACAATAAGTAAAGCCTGCGTCCGGCAAGATCGCCATAATAGAAACTGCCCGGTAAATCATAGTTCTTTACCGTATGACCGTTGTATCTGTCTATTCCGGTTTTTGTAGCAATCCACATTGCACCGTCTCCATCCTCGACAATCGAAAAAACACGTTGACTACTAAGGCCTTCTGCATAGCCTACATGCCTGACATCGAACATCCGGTTGGTCAGTTCGGCTTTGACAGCCATATTTATCATTAGTAGTAAGGTGATAACAAGATTAAAACGAACCATATTCTTTTAATTGTTGACATTACAAAGATAAAGTTTCTTTAGAAAATCCCAACAGAATAGGGGTGTGAAATTAGAAGGAATATTCAGTAAATCTTCCTAATAATCATGTTATAAACGGCTGTCTTGGTACTGGTGTATAGGGAGAATGGATATTATGAAGCAGGGAAGAATACCTTATCTCCCCTTTATTATTGTATTAAGTTACCGCTCTTCTTGCATCAGACTACCGATATAGTTAGCTTCCCACGGCCGTGACGACTTCTCTTCACGGCCGTGAAGAGAAGTTACCACAGCTGTGGGAAGATCTCCCCACGGCTGTGGTGAATTAACTATATCGGTGGTTTAACGGATGGATAATGAAGGGATAATAGATATATATCGGTTGCACTTCCTACGTAATACAAGGAAGTAGGACAACATTTAGAATGAAACAGGGTGAGGGTAACTGCCTACCCTCACTTACTATCACCTTTACCCTCACACCTGTAATGCCGATGGATAAAGAGATACAAGCAGAGGATGAGGGTGTGAGGGTAAAAGTGTTCTAAACTTTTGTTTAGAGAAATTTGCTTGGAGATACTCCGTCATGCTTCTTGAATGCTGAATTCGTTTCTTAAACGGGTGTGGCACATGAAGTTAAATTCATTAGCCGAAAGCCGGAAACTGTTTTATGGCTTTTCGTTGGCTCGCAGACCGAAGACTTTTCCTGTCATCTGCCGGACAGCTACTTTCCACACTTTTACGTTACGTACGGCAGGATCGGAATAGCTGAATGCGTTGTCTGTATAATGACGCATGATAATATCCAGTGCACGACGTTTATCGTCTATCTCTTCGATGAATTCTACTTGCCCCCGACACATCGCGCTTTCGGAACGCATACTGTAACTGCAGGCTACCTTTTCGTGTTGGTAGACAAGTTTATGTCCAAGGCTGAAAGTGATGCATACATTATTATTATGTTCCAACATCTCTAACTTGCTGCCTTCGGGACCTGAATGCAGATATATGATACCATTTTCATAACCGAAGTTCATGGGAACTACATAGGGATTACCTTCTAAATCTGTAATGCCCACAAAACAGGCATCGCAATGCAGAATAATGGACTCGATTCGTTGTTTGTCTTCGATAATGACAGTCTTCATGGATATATGAATGTTATAATAGTAAGAATAATCAAAATGATACGCTAAAGTACAGACTTACGACTGATTACACAAATCTATGCGAACTTTTTTCTCGTTACTTTCACAGATTTATCTAATCAATCGTATTTCTGTACTAATGTTATCAGGGGTTGAATGAGCTTTTCTGTTTGTTTGAATATTCAAACTTTTACTTTTCTATTAATTCAAAATCCAATTGTTTCTTTTCCAGATTGGCACGAGCTACCCGAACAGTAATAGCGTCTCCCAAACTGTATATTTTGTTTTTGCGGCGTCCGCGAAGACAATAGTTCTTCTCGTCGAATTCGTAGTAGTCATCATCCAGATCACGAACAGGGACCAGACCTTCACATTTGTTTTCGTTCAGTTCTACATAAAGTCCCCACTCGGTTACGCCGGAGATTACACCGTCGTAAATCTGCCCCAGACGTTCGCTCATGAATTCCACCTGTTTATATTTGATGGAAGCACGTTCGGCATTGGCTGCAATTTGTTCCATGTTCGAGCTGTGGTCGCAGAGGTCTTCGTACTTGGCTTCGGATACGCTACGTCCTCCGTCCATATACTTCGTCACCAAACGGTGTACCATCATGTCCGGGAAACGGCGGATGGGAGAAGTAAAGTGAGTGTAATATTCGAAAGCTAGTCCGTAGTGACCGATGTTATGGGTTGAGTAACGTGCTTTCTGCATGGCGCGGATGGATACGGTTTCTATCAGGTTCTCTTCTTTCTTTCCGTGTATGTCGTCCAATAAATGGTTGATGGATTTTGAAATATCAGTCTTCGTTCCGCTTGTACGCACTTTGTAGCCGAAGCGGGCGATGAACTGTGACAAGTTCTCCAACTTCTCCGGATCGGGCAGGTCGTGGATACGGTAAGGAAGCACTTTGGCTTTCTTGTTCTTCGGCACACATCCTATCTTTTCTGCTACGGTCTTGTTAGCGAGCAACATGAATTCTTCCACCAGTTTATTGGCATCTTTTGACTCTTTGAAGTAAACGCTGATTGGTTTTCCTTTTTCGTCAATCTCGAACTTTACTTCGTAGCGGTCGAAGTTGATGGCTCCTGCAGAGAAGCGTTTTTCGCGCAGTGCTTTGGCAATCGTATCTAATGTGAGTACTTCTTCTTTGAAGTCTCCTTCTTTTGTTTCTATGATTTGTTGTGCCTCTTCGTAGGTGAAGCGACGGTCGGAGTTGATAACCGTATGTACGATGCGTGAGTCTCTGACTTCTCCTTTTTCCGTAATATCAAAGATAACGGAGAAAGCTAGTTTTTCTTCGTTCGGGCGGAGTGAACAAATGAAGTTACACAGCCGTTCGGGAAGCATCGGGATGGTACGGTCTACCAGATAAACGGAAGTTGCCCGCTTTTCTGCTTCCTTGTCGATGATGCTGCCTTCTTTTACGTAATGTGTCACGTCGGCAATGTGTACACCTACTTCCCACAATCCGTCCTTTAGCTTGCGGATGGAAAGTGCGTCGTCAAAGTCTTTGGCATCTTTCGGGTCGATGGTGAAAGTTGTTACCTTACGGAAATCTTCGCGTTTGGCAATCTCTTCTGCTGAAATCTCGGCAGGAATCTTATCTGCTGCTGTCTCTACTGCTTTCGGATATACATACGGCAGACCGAACTCTGCAAGAATTGCGTGCATCTCTGTGGTATTGTCGCCAGCCTGACCTAATATATCTATTACTTGTCCGATAGGATTCTTTGCTTTGTCCGGCCATTCGGTTACTTTCACAATGGCTTTATCTCCGGTCTTTCCGCCTTTCAGCTTATCTTTCGGGATGAAAATATCATTGGCTAATGTACGGTTCTCTGTCACCAGAAATGCGTATGACTTAGCTACTTCCAGTGTGCCGACGAATGTATCGTTGGCGCGTTCCAGTATTTCTATCACTTCTCCTTCGGCTTCTCTGTTCTTCCGTTTGGCATAGAAGGTGATCTTTACTTTGTCATTGTTCATGGCATGTGCCGAATTGCGTTCGGCTACAAATATCGGCTCGCCTCCTCCTTCAGGAATAAAGGAATTCTTGCCATTGCTTTTCCGTTGGAAAGTGCCTACCATCTCTGTTCCGTGATTGGTGAGACGGAATTTTCCTTTTTCTATTTCAGAAATATAATCGTCAGCTAAAAGGTCATGTAATATATCGACGCATAACATTTTCTGCGGATGGGTAGTGAGACGCAGTTCCGAAAATATATATTTCATACTCAAGGTCTCGCTGGATTTGGCATGGAAAAAGTCTATTAATAATGCTGCCAGCTCTTTCTTACTCATTCTTTTGCCGGCCTTTTTCTCTTTCTTTTCTTTCTTTTTTGCCATATTATATGGAATTTATTAGTAGTTCAATCATTGATAGGATACAAAGTAAACAAATTTTTGGTTAGTTTGTTGTCAAGGTCTGTTTATTTTTTGATTTGCTTTTCTGTGAAGTATTAAGTCGATAGAGAAATATTGCTTGATTATTTATAAACAGAAAAAGAGGCATGTCATCCCGACACACCTCTATGTATACTTAAGAGAGATTTATATTATTAAATTAGTCTTTTATACAGCGTATAGGAAAACCACGTTTGGGGGTTATTCCATATTTAGAATAAGTTATTCCATAGCTATTATTACTAAAAGTAATATTTCCTGCTCCTTGGCTTTGCATTTCTGTGGTCCAGAAATCAGCACCACTTTCTGACCAGCCAAAGCTTCCTGTTTGATAGCATTGCCCGGAAGGAATAATTGTAAGTCCGTAAGTATTACGAGGTCCATTTGCCAAGTCAGGGTTCATGTCGGAGTTTCCGGAAGCACTCCATCCTTCAAGACCTGCTAATGCTGACCAAACATTCTTGCAATTTGGATCAGAGTGTTTGTCTCCAAAATCATCTTCCCATACATCTCCTTCGACAGGGGGTAATTGTTCAGCTACAAAATTTTCTAATATTTTCCACTCTGCTTTACTAGGTAGGTGCCATCCACTTGGACAGATTCCTTGTACTCCACTTGGTACAGCATCTGCGTCCTTCCCTTCTTCATTTTCTTTGTTCATTGCAGCATACCAATTATATAGAACTCCATATGTTTTGTATGTTTCAGTATTTTTTGCGGCATTTACATCTTCACCATCGTAGTCATAAACGAAATAAAGAGGTTCTCCTTCGCAAGTAGCGGCAGCGGCAGGTTTATTCACTTTAGGTAAATAAGCCAGATTTTCAGCCATCCATGTCTGCTCACCGATTTCTACGGTTTTGTATACATGGTTATCACGTGAATCAACCATTTCTCCTTCGCCAGGTTCAGGAGTGGGTTCCGGCTTTGTCAGAGTGATGTTAACTTCGCTTGTAGCCATTGTTCCTTGATCACCTTTGACGGTTAATTCAATTTTTAATGCTCCTTCGGCTTGGTTAGCTTCAAATGTATAATCATAGCTAAAAGGCACAGCAGTAACTTCTGATATAGCTTTGCCTCCTACTTTTAATGTGACGTTTGAGATTTCACCAGAGTCAATCGTAGCTTCTCCTTTGATTGTCATTTTTTCTGCAATGTTTACCATAGCTCCTTCAGCAGGTGCAGATATGGAGCATGTTACATGTTGCTCGGGAGTAGGGTCGTTGTTGTCGTCACCACAAGCAATTAGTCCTAAGACTGCGAATAAAAAGAATCCAAATTTTTTCATAAATGTATTTATATTTAGTGAGTAATAATATAATCGTTAGTCTTTGATACAACGGACAGGAAGACCTACTCCCGGATTGAATTCTGCATTGGTTACAAATGTGTGGAGGTCTGACCATAAACGTACGGTGATACCGAATTCAGGTCCCATTTGTACTCCGGCTGTCGAACTCCACCAGCCGGCACTGTAGCAGGTATGCATCCAATCTTCGTCACCTGCACATGCACGGAATCCGATGGGTAAACCGTTGAACAAGGTTGCATTATTCTTTTCCATTTCTACGCCAACCCAAGTTGGTTGAGGTTCTATTTCTGTATATTCTGGCAGCATCCACATTGTTGTTGAAGCTAAAGCTTTTGCTATGGCTGTTTCGTCTACTTGACCATCACTCATGATAGCGGCCATGCCGGAGTCTAAAACATATTTAGATAATGTCTGCCATTCTTTTTGCGACGGAATATGCCATCCGTCAGGACAAACACCTTTTATATTTCGTGTTTCATCTTCTCCTAATGCTGTTTCACCTTGAAGTGCTGCAGGTAAGTTATAGTAGGCTCCATAAGCTTTTAAATAAGCTTTTCCCAAGTCTGTTTTGATATCACTGTCGAACATGACATAATATTGGGGCGCTGTTGAAGATATATCAAAATTCTGTTCCGGTAAATAGCGTAAATTTTCTGCCATCCATAACTGGTCTGCAAGTTGTACCGTCTTGTATACATTTCCATCACGTGTATCTGTGAGGTCTTCTCCATATTGAGGTGGTGCAGGTCTGTCACCGAGTTCTGTTGTGACAGTAATAGTTGCCAAAGCACTGCCTTCATGATCTCCTTTGACTGCTAATTCAATTTTCAACTCTCCTGGTTCAGCTTCCTTGGGGAAAGTGTATTCATAGTAGAATGGAACCGAACTTATGTCGGTAATAACTTCTCCTCCTACTTTAAGTTCAGCGGAGATAATTTTACCATAGTTAGTCGTTCCTTCTCCTCTGATAATCAGTTTGTCTGATATTATAACGGTTTCTCCGTTAGTCGGCATAAATATCTCACAGCTTACCTGTTGGTCCGGAAGTATTTCTCCTCCTCCGCCTGCGGTGCTGTTGTCATCTTTACAGCTTGCACCAAGTAATCCTAATGCCACGATAAAGCTAGTTAATAGTATCTTTTTCATATGTTATTGGATTATGTCTTCTTTAAATAGAATACAATTAATAAAAATGGACAGATTGTCTATAACTTTCTGTAGTTTTGCATCTTCATATACCCGGAAAACAAAACCGAAAGGATCACTTTCTTTTATTCCGGAAAAAGCGAAAACGAATGTTCCGTCTGTTAACATTACGGGGCCTAATGAGATTGTTACAGAAGGATCTTTTACATAATATAGGTCAGAGCTAAGAATTTCGAATGAGAGATATAAATTGTCCTCGAAGACTCCTAGGTTTTGACCGGCCCCAAAAGCCAGGCAATTGTCTATGGCTTTTGCTTTCAGTTTGTAAGGCAATCCGGTTAGAATGTTTGAAAGCTGGTATGTTCCGTCTTCCTGTTTCTCAATGGTGACATCTTTCAAACCGTAATTCATTTGCCCGTCTGAAAACATGCCTTGCCATGTTCCGGTAAGTTCGTCAACATCATATTGTATTACCTGATAAGAAGCCGATCTGTCTTTTGCTGCCACATTGACAATAGCTCCTCTCATTTTTCCGGAGGTATTTTCTTTTACCTTGAAATTTATTCCCTTCGCATTCTGTTCAAATGACAACCATTCTTGAGCTTCTGCGGGTATGTCTATTGTATAATCGAAAGAACTTTGTAGTTTTATTGGCAGAGTAGCTGCTTTATTGTCGGTACGGAGCATCCATTCGTCTTTGCCGAAGATGAAAACAGCTCCGGATTGATTGATGTTGAATGCTTCTGTCTCTACTCCGTTACTGATTGTCAATAAAGCATTTCTACCGGAGTACCCGGTATTTTCTTTTACTTCGAATACCACTTCATTAGGATTTACTTCTTTCAGCACACACCAATCGACGTCAACATCTGCTGTTATATTTCCTGTTGACTGAAGTTGTATGTATCCTTTTCCGCCGGTAGCTTGGAAATTAGTATTTACAGCTTTGATTTCTAACTTGGATTCGCTGCTTTCCGTATCATTGCATCCCGCTATTGCTACGCTGCAAAGTACAAATAAGAATATATTAAAAAGCTTTCTCATAATCGTATTAATTACTTTCGTTTTCTTTTACCATTAAGATTGAGTTATACCAGCTCCAGTAACCCATTAGTCCGGAGGTTGAATATTCATCAGATGAATAAGCCCAGATTATCAATGATGTATTTTCCTGGCTTGCTTTATCCGCAAAGTAAAAAGTGAAAGGGTTGCTGTTTGTCGTCACATTTACCAATCCGTTGCGTAGGCGTGATGGCAGACTTAATTCTGTGTGGGCATAGCCTTCCACACCTGCCGCGCACGCAAAGTAATAAGACGAGGAAGAAGTCGAACTTATACTTTGTGAATCTAAGACCAGTTTTCCGCTGGCTTTGTCATACTGGAGGGTGAAGTTGAATCCGCCAATACTTTTCAGTGTATAACTTTCTCCTCTGACTTTAGGAGAGATGGTTACAGATTGCGAAGTTGGCCCTTCGTCATAATCGTCAATCGTTGCAGTGTAGGTACCGATATAGTCTTCATATTGTAGATAGTTTTCGGGATAATATTCTTTAAGTACGATGTCAGTTGCTCCTGCGTCGGTACAAACAAATAGTCTGGACTTTCTATCCCATTTGAAGTTCTGGACTTCAAGTCCGTTGACATTGTACGGGGATTGTAACTTTAATCCTTTTTCTGTGTAGATATAGGGTAAACTTCTTGCACTACTATAATCGGCGCTGTAAGCGGAGAATGTAGCCATTGTGCCATTGTTGCGTATAAAGTAATTCAGTACTTGTCTGCCTTTCTCCATGCGGTATGTATTTAGAAAAGCATCTTTCTCAATGTTAATGATATCTTCAATCTGAATACGCCATGGTATATCTTTGGGCATAGGCGTCATCTCCATTATGTTTTTGTATTTTTTTCCTTGCAGAATTACTTTGTCGGGAGTTGCGCTCATTATAATAAACTCGTAATCCCCTCCTAGGTTCATGTTCAGGCCTAAAGGACCTGAAAACATATGGATCAGTGGGTTGTATGAGTCGAAAGTGAGCATTGTGCTTTGTTCCGATTTTACTTGATACAGAGAGGTTATTATAGTTCCCGGTTTATAGCTTTCTGCGCCTGTTTCCGAAGCCATTTCTACCTGCTTCCCGTCAAATTTCATTAGTAAAGTGATTGCACCTGCAGAATAGTTGCTTCCTATGTAATATTCCAGTTTCCAGCCGTTCGGCACATCTTTAAGAATCTCCTGGCATTTGATTACATCGGCTGTGGCTCTATTGGCAGATGATTCGTCGAATATTTCTTCTTCGGAGAAAAGACAAGATTGCAAAACAATGCAGGCCAATGCCAGAAGTGTGTATATGGATAGATATTTCTTCATAATTTTCATATTTTATTCAATAATACTTAAGTCTACATAGCCGTTTGCTATGTCATCCTGGCGTCGTAGAACAATCTCGCGTAATTCGTCCAGATTGATTCCCCAGGTTTGTTCCATATAACTATAGACTATTTCGAATTTCTGCTTTATGAGTGTACGGCCGTTTTCACCGGCATTTTGCAGCATGTTATTCCAGTAGTCTTTGGTATTTGTGACATACACTGCGATGTTCTCCACAAAATCTTCACGTGATTCACTCATTGCATAAGGAGTGACAAATCCTTGTTGCCATGCATTGCGGTCGGCTCCCACCATATACCAGTCGCTACCGATGTAGGCATTTTCCGTAATACGGTCAAAGGCCGGATCATAGTTTTTAGTTTGATGCAGAATATGTGCGAACTCATGGTGCATTGTCTGGAAATAGTAGTCGTTTAACAGGTTAATATCTATTTGGTCGGGATTGATGTCATTTACATTGTATAATGTAATTTTCATGCCGCCTTCAGCTGTTCCTAATACCATAGTTCCATTGTCTTCATAGGCGGGGGAACCGATAAAGTGGATTGTCTTAGGAATATATTGGCGTAAGAAGTTCGGATTGCCTGTTGCTTCATCGTATGCTTCCAGCCACACATGTTTGATAATTTTAGCCAGTACCACAGACTTTTTGTATTCGGCAGGTGCTAATATGTGTGTCATGTCGCTCTCGTTATCTTCCATGCGATATTTTAATGCAATGTTGTATGGATGGGTATAATTGCCTAATATCCACTTGTCGAATGGGCTACGATCTACTTCTTCTGTGGAGAAAATGCTGTTTGCTTTGTCTACGTCTTCGTCATTGTTGCAAGCACCCAGTCCACAGGTCAATGTCATGATTAAACTGTATATGATGTATTTCTTCATATTTTTTTCCTCCTAAAGTTATTTAGTCATTTCTTGGATTTGGTTGCATACCTGCTGTAATGACACTGGCCGGTAGCTGAATTGCACGTCTGGGGTCATTCGTGTCCATCTTGTCGGTGATATTCACCAAGGTATAACCTTCATAATAGCGGCGGTAGATTATAATACCATAGCGTTTTATATCTTGCCATCTAAGCCCCTCTTCTAAGGTTAGCAGACGTCTTGCATGTAGAATACAATGTATTAGATTCTCCTGCATTCCTTTTTCTACTACAAAATCCGGATGCAATTCCTTTTTTACTGTCGGAGCTTCCGGTGTGTAATATTTTAGTCGGGCATAAAAATCATTGATTGTCTCCTTGGTCAAAGTTTGGGTGTTTTTTGTAAAGGCTTTCTGCCAGGCATCTATATCAGCGGCAGCTTCGTCATAACGTTTTAGTAACGTGTAGGCTTCAGCTCGGCAAAGCAATGCTTCGTCGGTGGTAAAAGCAGGATACAGCATGTAGCCGATCCAACTGTTGCCCGACGTGAATTGCTGATAGATAACTAAGCGGCGGAATCCGTTCTTTATAGAGCCACCGGGTGAAAATGGGATCTGATGATAACTTGACTGATCTCCCCATGGACCTTCGGATTTACAACTTTCCGAAGCAGTAATATTGTTCATGCAATACCTTTCGCAGTTGGCATAACCCGGATCGGAAACCAATGGCCAATATGAAGCTGCTGATATTACCATTAGATTGGCACGGTTATCTGCATCTACATAAGCGTTCGGCTGTATATTCTTGTTGGGAGATAAAGCTCCTAATGCAGCCCAGTCACGTAAATATTGGGACGCATTATTACCGAGTACTATATTGGCATAATTGATAACTTTCTGACAGTTGGAAAAATCCGGTTGTGTATAATATAGATAAAAGCGGGCTGCAAATGCATAAGCGGCCTTCTTATTAAAATGATATTTTACCCGTGAGTAAATATTGTCATCAATTAAAGGCAGTCCTTCTTCTAAATCGGCTGCAATATTTTCGTATACTTCAGCAACTGTTCCGCGTGAGTATTGTGGATTTACAGATGTTTCCGGTTCTTTTATGTAAGGTATACCCAAGTCTTTGTCTCCATTTGTACCATACGCTTTGCAGAATGTGGTAGCTAATACAAAATGATTGTATGCACGGCATATCAAAGCTTCGCCTTTTTGGGCTGATAATGATTGAGGATTTCCCATCTGCTCAATAGCCGCCAAGGCTTGGTTGGCTGATGCAATCGAGTTATAACAGTCATTCCATAGAGCATGGGGAGAGTCCTGATTTTCTTCAGTCGTTTGTTGCCAACGGTACAAATGTTCGTTTAATCGGAAAAGATAGCTGTATGCTCTGCTATTTTCATCAATATTGTCACTGTAAAATTCTCCTATGTGACAGTTGGTAGTCATAGGATATGCAGATACCAGAACTTTAGTAATACTTTCTTCAGTAGTCAATTCAGTTCGGTTATCCGGCATTTCATCTAAAAAATCACTACAGGAAGTTGTTTCCAGACATAGAGCTGAAATGAGTGTTGTATATAAGACGTTTCTGTATTTCATCATTTTTATAATTATCTGAATGGTTAAAATCCTAATCTAAGAGTCAATGTAAACTGACGAGGTACAGGGGAAGCTACTCCACCGGTATTGAAGAATTCCGGGTCCTGTCCGTTGAGTTTTTTATCTGCATAAATCAGGAATAAATTGGTAGCCTGAAGTTTCAAAGATAAATTAGATATCTTTGCTGGTGCAATCCATGATTGGGGGAAGTCATAGGACAAGGATATTTCCTTCATACGGATAAAGTCTCCCTTGGCAATTCGTTCTGTAGAATAATTGTAGGCATTATATGCATACATTAAATCTTTATTATCTTCATATTGGCGTTTCGAGATAATAGCGGGGATATTCGTGCGTTTCTCATCACCTGGCACTGTCCAGCGATTCTTGAATTCGCGTGGCATAGAAGATAAGTCACTGTATTGATAGCTGAAACATGGATTCAAACGTACTACATTACCAAATGAATAGGTGATGAATACATTCAGTTTGAATGCTTTATAAGTGAAAATATTACCAAAACTTCCTGTTATGGTAGGATCAGTAGGACCTTCATATTTTAGGTAGTCTATGTTGTCACGTGTCTGAAAATCAATATCGGTACTGGTTATTTTTCCATTGATATTATACATCGGGATACCATTTGAATTTAGGCCGACAAATGGAATGGAAAACAAACCACGTACCGGGTAACCCTGACGGGCAAAACCGTAACCTGAAACTAAATCCATTACGCTGGAACGGGCATTCAGTTCTGTAACTTTATTTTTTGCTTTGGAAAAGATGAAGTCTGTATGCCATGAAAAGTTTTTCGACTGGATATTCTTACTTGAGATGGTGAACTCGATACCATGTGATTTCATGGAAGCTATATTGGCATATTTGTAGATAGAACCGCCTACTCCTTGTGTCGGGGTAATACCAATCAGGTCATAGTTGTTGCGTTTATACCAGTCGATCGAAAAATTGATCCGGTTGTCTAAGAATCCCAGGTCGGCACCGATGTTCAACTCATGCTTTTTTTCGTAGGTTAATTCACTGTTTTCAGGATCAGATACATAAAGTCCTGTTTCCTGTCCGCTGGTGAAAGGACGAAATGGTGAATAACTAGTGATTATGGCATGTGAGTTGGTCACATATTCCGGTCCTCTATCGGCTGTTAAAGAGTAGGATGCTTTGAATGTTAAGTGTGACAGTACAGAGCTGAATGTCTTGAAGAAATTTTCTTCATGTACATTCCATGCTCCTGACATATTCCATGTAGGAAGCCAGCGGGAAGAACGGCTTTTTCCCATGCGATTGGTGCCTTCATAGCGGAATGTTCCGTTTACTGTATAACGTCCATCATAAGAATAAGTTGCGTTGGCAAAGCCTGCTACACTTCTTGTTGTTGTATGGTTTAATCCATAATAGCTTTCACCGGATTCAATGCCCTTCTTGAAGAATTCATATACATACGATGGTATTTCACCCATTGTATATTGCATTCCCCATCCTTGAAAATAATTTTGCATACGTTTCAAATCATTTACTTCCATACCGGCGAAAAGATTGGTTATATGCTTTTCTGCAAATAAATGATTCCAGGATGCTGTGGCACGGAAGTCTACCCCCAACATACGATAGTCCTTACGCTGGTAAATACCTCCTTCCGGTAGTATACTGATAGGCAAAGCATACGGATTATCCGGATTGGTATACAATAAGTTGTTTTCGTCACGAATGGTAGCGTCGTCCATTCCTGTGCGATAAGCGGTTGCCTGATTCGAGTGATCTTTGATATTGTGTTCTTGTGAAGAAGCCTGATATCTGACTGCTCCTAATGCACTTAGCTCTAACTCCGGAAGTGCTTTCCATTTTATTTCTCCTTGAAACTTAACATCAGCTACATTCAAATCCATATAATTGTTATCCAATTCATGGAGGATATTGAACGGTGCATAGTTGGCTGTATAGTCAACTGTTGGATCTAGTGCACGTGATGTATTTAGTGCATACGAATAGGGATTGATGTCAAACTGACGGGTAACTTCTCCACTTGCTGCATTAACCTCTGAACTTAGTGTCCCGGGGGCTTTCTGTTTACGGTAGGAAGCACTGGAGATCAGGTTTATAGATAAATTCTTATATATATTATATGTTGTATTTAAATTAGCAGTATAACGTTTTACTTCGCTTTGTTTATACCATCCCGGATCTGACATCGCACTTAATGAAGCATAGAATGAAGACTTTTCAGTTCCGGAAGTGATACTGACCGAATGGTTTTGTGTAACGTTGTTGGAAAATAAGGTATTGAACCAGTCGGTATTTCTCATTTCCGCTTCGCGCAGGTAAGCATTACGTGCTTCCGGCGTGTTGGCAAGTCCGAATTGTCCTGTAGCCGGGTTATATTGATTGATTAATTGATACATACGTCCATATACACCACTATCTTTGGCACGGTAAGTATCGCTGTTATTAAGCCATCCTTTCTGCTCCATCTCTTTGTAGATTCCCATTTGTTCCTGCGAATTCATAATGTTGAATTCTTTATAACTGGGAATCATACGGGTTGTAAATTCACCGGTATAGCTCATTTTGCTAACGCCGGCTTTTCCCTTCTTGGTTGTTACTACAATAACCCCTGCCATGGCTCGTGCGCCATAGATAGAGGTTGCTGATCCGTCTTTCAATATTTGAAAGCTCTCGATATCATCTGAATTCAACCCGGCAATGGCTGAACTGATTAGCGTCTCTGCATCTCCTGAAGATAAGTCATCCGGACCTACGTCAATAGCATCCTCCATGATGACTCCATCTACTACCCATAATGGCTTTGAACTACCGAAAATAGATGTGGCACCGCGTACCCGGATTTTCGGGGCAGTACCAAACGTGCCGGAAACATTTTGTACAGATACGCCTGCGGCGCGTCCTTCAAGTCCACGGCTGATATCAGGCAAACCATCTAGTTTCACTTCATCTGCGGACAATTGTTTGGTTGCTCCTGTAAACAGGCGTTTATCCATTTTTTGCATACCTGTTACTACTACTTCTGATAAAGTTTGTACATCAGGCATTAATGTAACATTCATAGTTGGGGTAGGAGTCAGATCTTGTGGCTTCATTCCTATATAAGAAAATTGTAACAGGGATTTATTGGATACATTTTCTATCGAAAACTTTCCGTCTATGTCTGTTAATACACCGGACTTGCTTCCCTTGATGACAACAGTTGCACCGATGAGAGGCTGTCCGTCATCACCGGAAATTACCACTCCTTTTACATTGAATACTTTCGCTTGTTTGGAAGGACCTTTGGAAGTAATTGTGATAAATTGATCTTCAATATGGTATTCTAGTGGCTTATTGGCTAAGATAATATCGAGAGTCTGCTCTATACTCTTATCTTTGACAGAGCCGGAAACGGTGAATTTCTTGACATCGTCATACGTAAATAGGATTTTGTAGCCGGAGAGTTTTTCCAGACGTTTAAGTACGGATGGCAATCGTTCGTTGCTAATCTCAATCGTGATTTTCTTTTGTGATTGCGTTTGAGCATTAACTTGGTAAGGCTGGAAGCACAATACGCATAGAAAACACACAATAAATAAGTTCCAATTATTTCTCATACGTTTGTTTTTAATAACACTATTTGGATATGTTTATATAACTAATGCGTATGAGAAAAGAAAATGGATACCCCTTTTGCGATTTATTTTTTAATAAAAGTGATATTTTGTTGTTTATTGCATAGATTTGTTATACTTATGCAATAAAAACCTAGTCTATGGTAAGCGTATTGCCTTGCAAGGTGACAGTGACTTTTTTCATTCTGTTAAGCAATGAGATTGTATGCTCTAAATCTTTAGTGCGATCGGATATGAAATGCATTTTATATGTCATTGCTTCTTTGTTTCTGAATTCTATGTTTACATTGTACCAGCGTCCTAAGTTTTGCATAATATCTTTCAATGTAATATTGTCAAAATAGAAATAGCCGTCTTTCCAATAGACGTAAGAGTCTAAGTCTACTTCTGTTAGAACGAAATTTCCATCAGATTGCAGGTGTGCGTCTTCTCCCGGATATAGTCGGGTATATGATCCTCCTTTTGTGTTACTTACTTCTACTTTCCCGTTAATAAGTACTACATGAGTATCTTCGGGAGTATAGCTACGTATATTGAATTCCGTGCCGAGAACGCGGGTTTGGACTGTCTTGGTTTTTACAATAAAGGGATGCTTGGAGTCTTTGGCCACCTTGAAATAAGCTTCGCCTTCTAAAGTAACGATACGCTCGTTGCCAATAAAGGCTGTAGGGTAAACAAAATTACTATTAGCATTCAGCCAGACTTCTGTGCCGTCACATAATACCACTTTGAAACTTTCACCTCGTGGTACGGTAAGTACATGTGTCTGTGTAGTTGTTGAGATGACTTGCCTATAATCCAGCTCTTTTTTTTCAGACTTTGCGATGGCGGTTTTAGGCAGGACTTGATTGTTTGACTGCGGTTCGTCTAACACAACTTTTTCTCCGTCATCTTTTTGCAAAACAATATGTTGGGGAGTAGTATCAGCAGTGAATACAGTGATTGGTTCGAGTGCAGGGGTTGTCAGGCTATTAATTAAATAGTAACTCCCGAATAGAACGGTAATCATGGCGGCTATTCCGATAGTTATCTTCCAGAGATTGGAACGCATTCGTGTTGAATGTTGTTTTTTCTTAAATCGCTCCAATTCCATTTCTACATTAGGAAGCTCTATTCCTCCTTTTTGTTGTAGGAAAAGACTACTATCCATGATGTCGCGACAAGCTTGCAGGACTTCTTTATCTTTAAGCATCTCCTGCAGCTGTTCGTCGTTTATCTCTGAAGAACTCTCCATGATGTCGAGCGCCTTCTCTACAGATTCATCTGTATTATTTATATTGTCAATATCTTTATTCATCACTGTTTGACTGTATCATACTTATTTATATTACGTTTAATCATAAAATAAAGATACCTGATTTATGATTTTTTTGCACATTCTTCACGTATCACCTGTAATGCTTTCACAATATGCTTCCTGACTGCACTGACACTGATATTTAATTCTTCTGCCACTTCCTGATATTTCTTGCGTTGAATATAACATTCTTCTAAAATATGCCTGGTATGTGGAGTCAGTTTTTCCATTGCCTTGCTGATATGCATCATTCTTTCATCCTGCTCCAGATATTCCGTTTCAACATAACTTTTGGTCAGTTCGGAATAGATTTGTACATACTGTTCATGTATATTCTGATGTCGCAGGAAGTCAATGCTTTTGTTGCGAACGTAAATGTATAGATAAGATTTAGCCGTGGCTTTATCTATTTTTGCATAATTGGCCCAAATAAATTCGAAGGCGTCGCTTACGATATCCTTGCTAGCCTCCATATTATTAATCAGGTGAAATGCATAATAATAAAGTTGAGGATAGTACTCTTTAAAAAGAAAATCAAAATCGGCCTTATCTTCCACGTGCTTTAAAAGTGTTGAATAGTAAATAAATCGCGTTGCAAATAAACAAATAATAATTGAGAAAAGCAAAATGGCTTTTATTTTATATTTATCGTATCTTTGTGGCATCATATTTTTTCAATTAATATTCATGTAGGACCTGAAAAGTAATAATGGAGAGTATTTTAATTACAGGCGCGAGTGGTTTTATCGGCAGTTTCATCGTGGAGGAAGCGTTGAAGCGAAAGTTTGGTGTGTGGGCCGGGATTCGTTCTACGAGTAGCAAGCGGTATTTGAAAAACCGGAAAATCCACTTTCTGGAACTGGATTTTGCGCACCCTAATGAACTTCGTGCCCAACTCTCCGGGCATAAAGGCACTTACAACAAATTTGATTATATCATTCATTGTGCCGGTGTTACAAAGTGCCCCGACAAGCACTCTTTTGACTATGTAAATTATCTTCAGACCAAATATTTTATCGATACGTTGAAGGAGCTGAATATGGTTCCGAAACAGTTTATCTATATCAGTACATTGAGTGTGTTCGGACCTGTACGTGAGAAGGACTATACTCCGATAAAAGCGGACGACCCTGCGGTACCCAATACTGCTTATGGATTGAGCAAACTGAAAGCGGAGTTGTATATTCAGAGTATGCCCGGTTTCCCTTATGTCATTTATCGTCCTACAGGAGTCTATGGACCTCGTGAAGCTGATTACTATCTGATGGCAAAGTCTATCCGGAAACACGTTGATTTCTCGGTAGGTTTCCGTCGTCAGGACTTGACCTTTGTGTATGTAAAAGACATTGTGCAGGCTATTTTCCTGGGAATAGAGAAAAAAGTAGTTCGTAAGGCGTATTTTTTGACAGACGGGAAAGTTTATAAAAGCCGTGCCTTTTCGGATCTGATACAAAAAGAATTGGGTAATCCGTTTGTTCTTCACTTGAAATGTCCATTAATTGTGCTAAAAGTTATATCTTTGTTCGCTGAATTCATTGCTACACGTTCCGGGAGGAGCAGTACCCTGAATTCGGATAAATATAAGATAATGAAACAACGCAACTGGCAATGCGATATAACCCCGGTAATGGATGAACTGGGGTATGTGCCCGAATATGATTTGGAAAAGGGAGTTCGGGAAACCATTGCCTGGTATAAAAATGAAGGATGGCTTTAGACTTATTTAAGCGCGTAGAAACCCGGAAAGGGTTGTTTGCTGTGGAAAAGATTACATTGATTTATAATCTGTTGACTTCCATATTGATTCTGTTCCTGTTTCAGCGGATGGATCATCCATGGCACATGTTGCTGGATAGGGCGATGATCGCGGCTATGACTTTTTTATTGATGTATCTTTATCGTCTTGCTCCCTGTAAATTTTCGGCGTTTGTGCGTATTGTCATTCAGATGAGTCTGCTGTCTTACTGGTATCCGGATACTTTCGAGTTCAATCGTTTCTTTCCGAATTTGGATCATGTATTTGCAACTGCCGAACAGTTTATTTTCAATGGTCAGCCTGCTATTTGGTTCTGCCATACGTTTCCACATCTTATAGTCAGCGAGGCATTCAATATGGGATATTTCTTTTATTATCCGATGATGCTGATTGTGGCTCTATTCTATTTCATTTATAAATTTGAGTGGTTCGAAAAGATGTCTTTTGTGCTTGTCACTTCTTTCTTTATTTACTATCTGATTTATATATTCGTTCCTGTTGCAGGCCCTCAATTCTATTTTCCTGCCATTGGTATTGATAATGTATCTAAAGGTATTTTTCCTGCTATCGGTGATTATTTCAATCATAATCAGGAGTTACTTCCCGGACCGGGCTATCAGCACGGATTTTTTTATAGTTTGGTGGAAGGCTCGCAGCAAGTGGGTGAACGTCCTACGGCGGCATTCCCCAGTTCGCATGTAGGCATTTCTACTATTCTGATGATTATGGCTTGGCGTGGCAGCAAGAAGTTGTTTGCCTGTCTTATACCTTTCTATATGTTGCTCTGTGGGGCTACCGTATATATTCAGGCGCATTATGTGATTGATGCCATTGTTGGTTTCTTCTCTGCATTCCTATTGTATGTAGTCGTAACCTGGATGTTCAAAAAGTGGTTTGCGCAGCCGATGTTTAAATAGAAACCAAAGACCTTGACGTTTTAATTAGATCATGTTATTCTTCAGGAACAAGTACAAGTTCCTGAAGAATAGATATAATAGGTGCTGATTTAAATTTCCGGATTTTCTTTGCGTTGGGAAGTGATTTCATCAAATATCCGGAAAAGCTCTTCTTTTGTTTCTGCCCGTAACATCGCAATACGTGTGTTGCGGAAGTTAGGGATTCCCTTGAATAGAGGGCTTGCGGCCAGATGACGGCGTACATGCAAAATACCTCTACGCTCATCGAGCAGATTAACGCTGTCTACCACTTCCTGACGAAGTACTTCCATACACCATTCAAAACTAAGTGGAGGTAATTCTTCACCTGTCTCTAAATAGTGTTTTACTTCCTTGAATATCCATGGACGACCGAAGCTGGCGCGACCGATCATCACAGCATCTACTCCATAACGGTCAAAACACTCCTTACAGCGTTGAGGACTGGTCACGTCTCCATTGCCGATAATGGGAATATGCATTCTCGGATTATTCTTCACTTCGCCTATCAGTGTCCAATCCGCCTCTCCGGTATACATTTGTGCGCGGGTACGGCCATGTATAGTCAATGCGGCTATGCCACAATCTTGCAATTGTTCCGCTAATTCTACAATTACTTTATTGTTTGCATCCCATCCCAAACGAGTCTTCACTGTTACGGGTATTTTCACCGCATCTACGACAGCACGGGTGATCTCCAGCATCTTGGGGATATTTTGTAGCATACCTGCTCCTGCACCTTTTCCGGCGACTCTTTTCACCGGACATCCGAAGTTTATATCCAGAATGTCAGGTTGTGCCTGCTCTACAATCTTGGCAGCTTCCACCATTGTCTCTGTATCTTTCCCGTATATCTGGATGGCGACAGGACGTTCTGCGTCACTGATACTTAGTTTCTGTGCAGTCTTGCTGACAGCACGTATCAGTGCATCACTCGATACAAACTCGGTGTACACCATGTCTGCTCCGAATTTCTTGCACATCAGGCGGAAAGCCGGATCGGTTACATCCTCCATCGGGGCAAGTAAGATGGGGTGTTTTCCTAAATCTATATGGGCTATTTTCATATATAATATTACTGCTTATTAAAGTTTTTATTGGTTGCTTTATATTTCTGTTTCGGATGGTTGGGAATTCCGGGGTATAGTCTCTCTATTGTACCGTTTTGAAGCATTCTGGGGATAATAAAATTGATAAGATATTTAGGTGTTTTATGAACTTTTGTTGCTATTTCTTCAATACTAATATAGTCTTGTGATAGCGAAATGATGAGTGCTTGCAATTCTTCAAAAGTCATTCTTTGTTTATTTTGCTTTGAACTCTCCATGTTACTCTTCAGACTCTCCATATTACTTTCCGAGCTCTCCATATTACTTTCCGAGCTTTCCATATTATTCTCTGAACTTTCAACCTTATTTTCCAAAGTTTCAAACTTTCCCTCAGATTCATTAATATGGTATTTCGTTCCTCTGCCATTTCCTTCTGCAATCAAAAATCCTTCATTACAGAGTTTTTTTAGCATCTTTGTGATATCTGAACGATGTTGAGGAACAACGTATTGTAGTTGAGTGTTATTAATCTCATTTTCACTATAACAAGTAACCAAAGCCGTTAACTCATCTTGGGTTAGTTTTTCAATCTTTCCATCAAATAGTTCTTTTAGTTTGATTACAGCATCATCCGGTAATAAACTTATCATAGGTAAAGTTAGTTCCACCTTGTCCGGACGGTTCAATTCTTCAACATACGGTTTTTGCCAGTTAGCTTCTCTCCAACCTTTTATAATCTTATTTACACCGCTACCAGCTTTCTCCGAGAAACCGATTAGCATGAACATTTTTTGTAATGCTTTATTACGGCATACG